>CANQIN010000019.1 GCA_947623995.1 uncultured Bacilli bacterium
GATAATGCAGGAAACATCTATACCTATCCAACAGCTCAAAGTATAACTAATATCGATAAAGAACCACCAAGTGTACCAACCGTAAATCTAAATGGATATGTAAGTGGAACAGAAACAACAGATGATATAAAAATAACTTTAACATCAACAGATAATCAAAGTGTATCATATTATGAATATTCAACAGATAAGAGTAGTACAACCAGAGTGCCAAATAATCCATGGACCATAAGTGATGAATTAAATGCCACATATTACTTTAGAGCAGTAGACCATGTAGGAAATCCAAGTGCATGGACAGGAGCATATACAATAAATAAGAAATTATTGCCATCAGCAGCAATATGTAAAACATATGGAGATGATAGTGCATCATGTAAAATAGCAAAATTAGGTGATACTGATACGACAAATTTAGCATATGACGGAACATTAGATAATAATTTAAGATATATAGGAACAAATGAAACAGTAAATAACTATATAGATATAGGAGATAGAGATGGTGATGGAAATCCAATATTATGGCGAATCATAGGAGTTATGAATAACATAACAAATTTAGATAATGGAGGACAACAAGAAAGTTTAGTAAAAATAATAAGAGCAGAAAGTATAGGAGCATATAGTTGGGATAGTAGTGCATCAGGGATAAATGGTGGATATGGAGTAAATGAATGGAGTGATTCCGATGTAATGAAACTATTAAATCCAAATACAGTATATAGAGGAACCCCAACAATCGGAGGAAGTTTGTATTGGAATAGAGGAAGTGGAAGTTGCTATAGTAGTTCAAAAGAGGCAAATACAACATGTAACTTTACAAGTAGTGGACTAAGTGAAGAAGCAAAGAACAAGATAGCAAAAGTAAGATGGAATACAGGGACATTTGCAACTTATAATACAAGCGACTGGAAAGCACAAGCAACATATGAAACAGAAAGAAGTAGTCATAATGGAAAAGAGCAATGTGAAAGTAATGGAGGAGGAAATAATTGTAATGATACAGTACCAAGAACAACAACATGGGAAGGATATATAGGATTAATGTATCCAAGTGATTATGGATATGCAGTAGGAGGAAATGTAAGAGAGACATGTTTAGGAAAAAGTATGAATAAATATAATAGTGATAGTTGTTACACAAATGATTGGTTAAAACCAAGTAGTACTGCATGGACAATGACACCTTCGCCGCGTTCTTCTGTTGCATACTATGTGTTCACTGTGGATTCGCTTGGCTCTGTCAACGGCGGCATTGCGCGCAATGCGTACGGGGTTCAGCCAGTCGTATATCTATCATCGTCAGTAAAAATAATAGACGGTAATGGAGAAAAAGGAACGCCATATAAAACTCAATAGATAGTGTTATTCTAGTGTTGCTTTAATAAAAAAATATGGTAAAAAATGCCATATTTTTTTTGTTTATTTTTTCTCATAATATTGTTAGGTGATTACTTTGAAAAAAAATATTGGTTTAATTAGTTTTTTAATTATTTTATTTGTTGTTTTAAATATTAATACTACTAATGGTTTAGAAAAGAATAGTATTAATTTTACTAATTTAAATAGTAATAATTTTTTGAAATTTTTAGAAGAAAAAAATATTAATGCAACTATTAGTAAAATATGTACTACTGATTATTGTGATTATGCTAAAGGTTCTAATAATTTTGAATCTTTAAGTATTTTTAAAAATAATTATGAAGAATATTTAATTAAAAATGGTTATAGTGAGATTGCTAGAAGTACTATTTTAAAAGGTTTTCCAATAACTTCAATTAATGTTTTAGACTAAATCTCCTTGATAGATATTTCTTTTTTTCATTTCTTTATCAATATCATTTAAAACACAAAATTTTTTTAATAACCATTGTGGTTCAATTAAATCTTCTTTTGTTGGATCTCCTGTTATTCTATGAATAACAATTTTTTCATTTAAGTGTCTTAATTGTTCACAAACAATATCAATGTATTCTTCTTTTGATAAAACATGAAAGTTTTCTTTGTTATATAGTTCTTCTAATGGTGTTCCTTTTAAAATATGAAGCATATGAATTTTTATTCCATCTATTTGTAAGTCATTTAAATATTTTACGGTTTCTAACATATCTTCTTTTGTCTCATAAGGAAGTCCATTTATGATGTGAACAACTACATTTATTTTTCGTTTCTTTAACTCTAAAACACAATCTCTAAAGTTTTGTAGGGTATGTCCTCTGTTAATTAGTTTTAGAGTTTTTTCATGAATTGATTGAAGGCCTAATTCTATTGTTAAAAAAGTTTTTTTATTTAATTCTTCTAAATAATCTAAAATATCGTTGTTAATCGCGTCACTTCTTGTGGCAATATTTAAACCAACAACATTATCGATTTTTAAAACCGTTTCATAACACTTTTTTAAAGTATCTAATGGAGCATATGTATTCGTGCCTGCCTGAAAATAAGCTATATAATAACTATCTGGCCATTTTTTTTCCATTACTTCTTTAACTTTCTTAAATTGGGTTAGTAAGTCATCTGTTGGCTTTCCAGCAAAATCTCCACTGTTATTAGAACAAAAAATACAACCATGACCATTTTTGATATTAGGACACCCAAAACCAGGATTTAGACTAACTTTAAAAACCTTCTTATTAAATTTATTTTTATAATAATAATTTAGAGTATGATATCTTTTATTATCTAAAGTGTAAGAAAACATAAAATCACCAATAAGATTATAGCAAATTTTAAAACTTCGTGATATACTTATTTAAATAAAAGAATTGGGGTATTTAATATGAATGGATTTATACAACCTGATTATAGTAAAGCAAAAAGTCGTCCAGATATGATATTTCAAGGTAGTACTTATCGTATTACTATTTTAACTGAAAGATTAATTCGTTTAGAATATAGTAAAAACGGAGTATTTTTTGATGCTTTAACAGAACAAGTTATTAATAGAGTTTTTCCCCCAGTTGAACTTAAAGTAACTCAAGATGATAGAAAATTAGAAATTGAAACTAAATATTTTCGTTTAAAATATTTAAGAGAAAAACCATTTGAAGGGTATAATTTAGAAGTTATGTTATTAAATGGAAATAAATCTTGGACTCCTAGTTATAAAGAAGTTAGAAATTTTAAAACTAGTGGTAGAGGTTTTGTTAATGATCAATTAGAATTTGTTAAAGGTTTATATTCTGGTGATGGTTTTGCGTCTATTGATGATTCTAAATCTATGGCTGTAACGCCGGAAGGTTTTTTACAACCAGTAGAATATCATTATGATACTTATTTATTTATGTATCGAAGAGATTTTGGCTTTTGTTTAAGAGATTATTTTATGTTAACAGGGTATCCTAATTTATTACCAAGATATGCATTAGGAATATGGTGGAATAAAAGTGGTAGATATAGTACTTTAGATATTGAAAATTTAATATATAATTTTAATAAATATGAAATGCCATTATCGGTTATAATGCTTGATGATAATTGGCATCTTAAAGATGAAAATCATCCAGAAAAGTATAAAACTGGTTTTACGTTTAATAATAAATTAATTCCTAATCCTAATATATTAATAGAACTTTTAAAAAATAAAAATATTCATTTAGGATTACAAATAGATCCGTCTGAAGGTATTATGCCTCATGAAGCTGCTTATAATAGCATAGCTAGAAAAATGCAATTAACTATTAAAAATACAATACCGTTTAATGTTTTTGAAAAAAATAGTTTATATGAATATTTTATATCTTTAATTAATCCTTTAAAACAAATTGGAGTAGATTTCTTTTGGTTAGATTATAGTAGACCAACTAATATTGAAGCTAAAAGAGCTTTATTAAATTATCAATTTAAATATGAACAATTACAACCTAATAAAAGAGCTTTTTTAGTATCTGATAATCCTTTATTTGTACCACATCGTTATAGTGTATTAGTAAGTGGAAAAAATAAAGTATCTTGGGATTCTTTTAGTAATATACCATTTTTTACAGCTTTAGGGGCTAGTAAAGGAATATCTTGGTGGAGTCATGATATTGGTGGTTATGAACAAGGAATAGAAGAAGCTGAATTATATATAAGATATGTTCAATTTGGTTGTTTTAGTCCAATATTTAGATTTTCTTCTAAAGAAGGAAAATATTATAAAAGAGAACCTTGGTTATGGGATGTTAAAACTAGAAGTATAGTTAGAAATTATACAAGATTAAGACAACAATTAATACCATATTTATATTCTGAAAATTATAAATATCATAAAACAGGATTGCCTTTAATTCAGCCTATCTTTTATATTAATCCAGAAATTTATGATGAACCTAGATATAAAAATGAATATATTTTTGGAACTGAACTTTTAGTCGCGCCTATTTTAACAAGAAGAGATTTTATAATGAATAGAACTGTTCAACATTTATTTTTACCAGAAGGAATGTGGTATGATTTTAATACTGGAAAAAAGTTTCCAGGTAATAAAAGATATGTTACGTTTTATAAAGATCAAGATTATCCCGTATTTGCTAAATCTGGATCAATTATACCTTTGCAAATATTAGGAGATAATTTAAATGATATGTCTTTACCAAAAGTTTTAGAAATTCATATATTTCCTGGTAAAAGTAATATTTATAAATTATATGAAGATGATGGTATAACTAATAATTATTTGAATGGTGAATATATTATAACTGCTATTGATTATAATTATTTACAAAATAATTATACAGTTATTATAAGACCTATTGAAGGTAAGAGTGGTATTATTCCAGATAAAAGAGATTATAAAGTAAGATTTAGAAATACTAGAAAAGCTGATGATGTAATTGTTTATTTAGGAGAAAATGTTATTGATAAAAAGTGTTATGTTGATGATAATGATTTTGTAGTTGAAGTTGATGATGTTGATACTACTAAACAATTAACCATTAATTGTAAAGGTAAAAATATTGAAATTGATGCAGTTCGGTTAATAAATGAAGAAATAGATTCAATTATTAATGATTTACCAATAGAAACAAATATGAAAGAATTATTAGCTAAAATTTTATTTAGTGATAAATCAATAAGTAAGAAAAGAATTGAATTAAGAAAATTAAAGAGAAAAGGTTTAGATGTAAGATTTATTAAAATGTTAATAAGAGTATTAGAATATAATCAATAAAATAATAAGCTTAACTTAATATGGGAGGCTATATAAATATGGAAAATAAAAAGATAGGAAGTGTACTAAAAACAGAAACAAAAGTAATAGCATATGTAGTGATCTGTTTAGTAGTAATTGTGTTAGGAATAAGTTATGCATTATTTTTTGAAGTAAAAGGAAATGAAAAGAATCAAATAGTAAAAGCAGGGACATTAGAGTTTACATATGCAAATGGAAGTCAGATAACAAATGAAACTAATAGTGATTGTTTTATACTTATGAGTGAAGAAGAAGCCTTAAAACATAATGAATGTGAATATAAAATAAGTATAACAAATACTGGAACATTACCAGGAAATTATAATATAAATTTAACTAGTGAAACAGTAGATAAACCAATGGCTTTAAATAAATTAAAAGTAATCTTAAAAAAAGAAGGACAAGTAGTAGCTGATTATCCAAAAGATGGGACAACAACATCATTAGTTTCAAATGAAAAAATAGAAGCAGGAAATGTCATAAATTATAGTGTTCAAGTATATGTAGATGCTGATAACGAATTATTAAATGCCGAAGATGATGAAAAAAATATATCCTTAAAAATAAATGGCGATGCCGTAGTAAATGGTGAAGAAGTAAATCCAACAATGCCTGCAACAGATTATATAAAAAATATTCCAACAATTGAAAATGGGGATGGATTATATAAAGTAAGTCATGATGTAAGTGAAATAAGTACAGATTGGAATAAAACCGAATACCGATATGCTGGTGCAAATCCAAATAATTACGTTAGATTTAATAATGAAATCTGGCGAATTATTGGAGTAGTAAATGTTAAAACAAAAAATGGAATAGAACAAAGAATAAAAATAGTAAGGACAGATGAAATAAAAGAACAACAAGATTTTGGTAATTTTAGTTGGAATATTATAAATGATGATAATAATTGGATAACTTCAACTTTAAAAGATATGTTAAATGGAATTTATTATAATAGTAGCAGTGGTGTTTGTTATAAAGGTACAATTAATTCCGAAAATTGTGATTTTACACAAGAAAGTAGTGTAAGAGGCATTAGTGATGTTGCTCGTGAAATGATAGATAGTAGTGTAGTTTGGAATTTAGGGAGATGGGATACATCAACAATTGATTCAAATAACTTTTATGAAAAAGAAAGATTTGAACAAGCTTTAAATAATATAAATTATCCAGTTATTTGGTCCAAAGATAATGATAGTAATTTTAATGGAATAGGATTGATATATCCAAGTGACTATGGTTATGCAGCTTTGGATATTAATAATAATAGTTGTTTTAATAAAAAAATAAGTTATTTTAATATAGATAATTGTAATAGTAATAATTGGTTAAAAATGCACAATAAATCTTCATGGCTTATTACATCATTTATATCATATGGAAATGGGACATTTTATATATTAGATTATGGCGTTGGTACTAAGGGTGGATACTTAATAACTGATTTTAATATATGGCCAAGCTTATACTTAAAACCATCAGTTAAAATAGTTGCAAATCCTAATTCTAATCAAGAATATGGAAGTATAGATAATCCATTTATATTAGAATAAAGACTAGTTAATCTAGTTTTTTTTTAAAAGAAAATATGATAAGATAGATACAGAATAATTGGTGATAATATGAAGGATAAAAAGATAGGAAGTGTACTAAAAACAGAAACAAAAGTAATAGCATATGTAGTGATCTGTTTAGTAGTAATTGTGTTAGGAATAAGTTATGCATTATTTTTTGAAGTAAAAGGAAATGAAAAGAATCAAATAGTAAAAGCAGGAACATTAGAGTTTACATATGCCAATGGAAGTCAGATAACAAATGAAACCAATAGTGAATGTTTTATACCAATGAGTGAAGAAGAAGCTTTAAAGCATAGTGAATGTGAATATAAAATAAGTATCACAAATACTGGAACATTACCAGGAAACTATAATATAAATTTAACTAGTGATGCAGTAGATAAACCACTAGAATTAAATAAATTAAAAGTAATCTTAAAAAAAGAAGGACAAGTAGTATCTGATTATCCAAAAGAAGGAACAACAACATCATTAGTAGCAAATGAAAAAATAGAAGCAGGAAGTGTAATAAATTATACAGTACAAGTATATGTAGATGCGGATAATGAATTATTAAATGCCGATGATGATGAAAAAAATATTTCCTTAAAAATAAATGGAGATGCAGTTGTAAATGGTGAAGAAGTAAATCCAGCAGGACCAGTTCTAGCAATAGATTATATAAAAAATATTCCAACAATTGAAAATGGGGATGGACTATATAAAGTAAGTCATGATGTAAGTGAGATAGATAAAGGATGGAATCAAGAGGAATATCGATATGCTGGTACAAATCCTAATAATTATGTCAAATTTAATAATGAAATCTGGCGAATTATTGGAGTAGTAAATGTTAAAACAGGTGGTGGTATTGAACAAAGAGTGAAGATAATTAGAGTTGATGGTATAAATAATCAAAAGAATTTTGGAAACTATTCTTGGGATAAAAATACAGAATCAACAAATAATTGGACAACAAGTAAATTGAAAGATATGTTAAACGGAATATACTTCGAGAGTGGAATAGGTGAATGCTATAAAGGTAGTAGTAATGAAACTGTTATGCCTTCTACATGTGATTTTAAATCTGATACTGATGAATTGCCAAAGGGTTTGAATGATATTTCTAGAAATATGGTGGATTTAGACATAATCTGGAATCTTGGCGGTTATAGTTCTGCTGTTGAATTAGCAAATCTATTTTATGAAATGGAAAGAGGGACTATGACTGGAAATAATAATGCGTATTCAAATGAATGGAGTAGTGCAACAGATGTTGGAGGAAAACATAATGGAATAGGGCTAATGTATCCAAGTGATTTTGGGTATGCGGTTGGAGGAAACAATAGGTCTTTTTGTTTAAATCTTGATTTGTCAAATTATACAAATGAAAGTTGTGGAGATTATATTTGGTTAACTATAAGTACAGAACATTTTTGGACTATAACTCCGCGAGCACCTTACTTTTCTAATGATGTTTTTTATGTAACATATAAGTATGCATATAGTGGTGCTGATATCAATAAAGCTGGAGGAGTTTGGCCAACATTATATTTAAAACCATCAGTTAAAATAGTTGCAAATCCTAATTTTAACCAAGAATATGGAAGTATAGATAATCCATTTATATTAGAATAAAGACTAGTTAATCTAGTTTTTTTTTAAAAGAAAATATGATAAGATAGATACAGAATAATTGGTGATGATATGAAAGATAAAAACATTGGTACAATATTAAAGACTGAATCAAAAGTAATAGCATATGTAGTAATCTGTTTAGTAGTAATAGTGTTAGGAATAAGTTATGCATTATTTTTTGAAGTAAAAGGAAATGAAAAGAATCAGATCGTAAAAGCAGGAACATTAGAGTTTACATATGCAAATGGGAGTCAGATAACAAATGAAACTAATAGTGAATGTTTTATACCTATGAGTGAAGAAGAAGCCTTAAAACATAGTGAATGTGAATATAAAATAAGTATAACAAATACTGGGACATTACCAGGAAACTATAATATAAATTTAAATAGTGATGCAGTAGATAAACCAATGGCTTTAAATAAATTAAAAGTAATTTTAAAAAAAGAAGGACAAGTAGTAGCTGATTATCCAAAAGATGGGACAACAACATCATTAGTAGCAAATGAAAAAATAGAAGCAGGAAGTGTAATAAATTATACAGTACAAGTATATGTAGATGCGGATAATGAATTATTAAATGCCGAAGATGATGAAAAAAATATATCCTTAAAAATAAATGGCGATGCCGTAGTAAATGGTGAAGAAGTAATCCTTGATACATCTTTGGCGGTTAATTTCATTAGGAAATTAGCAAAAACTGATAATATAAATTTAATTGCTGATGATACAAGTGAAGCAAATTTAAGATATGTAGGGTCTAATCCAAACAATTATATAGATATAGGGGATGGAAGTTTATGGCGAATCATAGGAGTTATGAATAACATAACCGATCTTGATAATGGAGGACAACAAGAAAGCTTATTAAAAATAATTAGAGCTAAAAATATTGGAGGATATAGTTTAGATGCAAGTAAAGATGATATAAATAATGGTTGGGGAGTAAATGAATGGAGTGACTCTGATTTAATGAAGTTATTAAATCCCAATACAGTGTATAGTGGAACGCCAGAAATCGGAGGAAGTTTGTATTGGAATAAAGATAGTGGAAGCTGTTATAATGGACCATCTGAAAAAAATGAAATATGTAATTTTGAAAAAGATGGAATAAGTGATGAAGCAAAAAGTAAGCTTTCTAAAGTAAGATGGAATACGGGAACAGTAGGTGAATCATACGATACTAATAAGATTACCCCTAAATATATGTATACTGCTGAACGTAGTAGTCATGATGGAAAAGAACAATGTATAAATACTGGAGGAAATTATTGTAATGATCAAATTTTAAGAACGACAACATGGGATGGATATATCGGTTTAATGTATCCCTCAGATTATGGTTATGCTGTTGGTGGAAGTGTAAGAACAAATTGTATAGGAAAAAATATGAATGATTATTCTAATGATGGTTGCAATTTAAATGATTGGTTAATACCTAGTAGTGATTCATCTTGGACAATTACTTCATTGCCACTAGCAACTGATTCAAACTATCAATTTATTATACTTTCTTCAGGATCAGTTGCGGGTAGTAGTTGTTATATTTCTGGAGGAGTTTTACCGGTTGGATATTTGAAAGTTAATACTAAAATAAAAAATAATCCAAATCCAGATAAGGAATATGGAAGTATAAATAATCCATTTATATTAGAATAAAGACTAGTTAATCTAGTTTTTTTTAAAAAGAAAATATGATAAGATAGATACAGAATAATTGGTGATGATATGAAAGATAAAAAGATAGGAAGTGTACTAAAAACAGAAACAAAAGTAATAGCATATGTAGTAATTTGTTTAGTAGTAATAGTGTTAGGAATAAGTTATGCATTATTTTTTGAAGTAAAAGGAAATGAAAAAAATCAGATCGTAAAAGCAGGAACATTAGAGTTTACATATGCCAATGGAAGTCAGATAACAAATGAAAATAATAGTGAATGTTTTATACCAATGAGTGAAGAAGAAGCCTTAAAACATAGTGAATGTGAATATAAAATAAGTATCACAAATACTGGAACATTACCAGGAAACTATAATATAAATTTAAATAGTGATGCAGTAGATAAACCAATGGCTTTAAATAAATTAAAAGTAATCTTAAAAAAAGAAGGACAAGTAGTAGCTGATTATCCAAAAGATGGGACAACAACATCATTAGTTTCAAATGAAAAAATAGAAGCAGGAAATGTCATAAATTATAGTGTTCAAGTATATGTAGATGCTGATAACGAATTATTAAATGCCGATGATGATGAAAAAAATATATCTATAAAAATCAATGGTGATGCTGTAGTAAATGATGAAAATATAAATCCCGTTGATACATCTTTGGCGATTAACTATATAAAAAATATTCCAACAATTGAAAATGGGGATGGACTATATAAAGTAACACATGATGTAGGAGAAATAGATAAAGGATGGAATCAAGAGGAATATCGATATGCTGGATCTAATCCAAATAATTATGTTTCATTTAATAATGAAATCTGGCGAATCGTTGGGTTAGTAAATGTTAAAACAAAAAGAGGAATAGAACAAAGAATAAAAATAGTAAGAACAAATAAAGTAGTAGGTCAAAAAGATTTTGGAAGTTATTATTTTGATACAGATACTAATAATTGGACAACATCGACTTTAAAAGATATGTTAAATGGAATATATTATAATAGTGAGATTGGGGATTGTTATAAAAATGGTGGATTAAATCAATGTGATTTTAAAACTGGTGAAGAATTACCGAAAGGATTAAATTTAGAATCACAAAGCATGGTTGATAAAGAAGTTGTATGGAATTTAGGTGGACATATTGATTCCAGCTTATTATCAAGTGTAATGTATGAAAAAGAGCGAAGTATATCATTATATAATGATGATAATATAAGGCAAACAGAATGGAGTATTACTACTGATAATGGAAATAAATTTAATGGAGTTGCTTTATTATATCCTAGCGATTATAGTTATGCTGTTGGTGGCAGTGTTAGAAATGAATGTTTAAGAAAAATATTATATGAATATTCTAGTGATACTTGTTATCAAAATGATTGGCTATATAATAATTTAACTAAATGGTTGTTATCACCATCTTCGTCTGATCCAAATGATGCATTCTTAGTTGCTTCAGAAGGTTATGTATATGTTAATAATTCTTATAATATATATGAGGTATGGCCAACACTATATCTAAATTCAAATGTAAAAATCATCGCAAATTTAAATTCACAGCAAGAATATGGAAGTATAGACAAACCCTTTATTTTAGGATAAAGACTATTAAATCTAATTTGTTAAATTACATATTAGATTTTTTGGTATAAAATTTTCAAAAAAATTTATAGTAAAAAGTGGTTTAAAATAATAATTAAATGTTGACATAAGGGGGGGGGGTTTATGAGTTATAATTACTCTAAGAATAGAGTGATTATAAGATGAAGAAAAAATTAAATATAATGTTAATAAGTATTGTGATATTAATAAGTGGATTAAATATATTAACATTTACAAACTATGAAAAATTATTAATAAATGGAAATAGTAATGAAAATATAGATATAGCATTTTATAAAGGAAAAGAAAAAATAAGTGAAATGCCAAGTAAAGAAAATAGTGAAGGATTAGTTTATATAGATGGAGAATGTGATAATGGAGCAAGTATTGAATGGAATAGTGAAGAATGGGCTCCATTAATAAAGAATTTAAGAAAAAATAAAACTAAGTGTACTTTATATTTTAATAATAAATATATAGATAGAGAATTAAATGGAGCAGATCCAGAATTAAGTAGTAAATTAATACCAATAGTAATAAATGAAGAAAATGGACTAGTAACAAGAGCAAGTGAAAAAGAAAAGTGGTATGATTATAGAGCTCAAAAGTGGGCAAATGCAGTCATATTAAGAAGTGGTGTAGAAGACCCAGGAGAAAATGAACCAATAGAAGAAAGAGATATTGAAAGTTATTTTGTATGGATCCCCAGATATCGATATCAAATATTTGATGAAGGAAATTATAATGGATTAACAACGAAAACAAATAAAGAACAAATAATTAATGTGATATTTGAAACAAAAGATGAAGAAGTACAAAATGGAAGTAAACAAGGTGAATGGTTAACCCATCCAGCCTTCACATCATTTAATACCAATGGAATATGGGTAGGAAAATTTGAAACTGGATATGATGGAGCAGAAAGAACACAAGTTGCAGAGATAAATCCTAGTGATGAAGCAGCTTCTATAGAAGCAGCAAATAAAGTCATAATTAAACCAAATGTATATTCATGGAGAAGTATTCAAGTAGCAAAAGCATACATAGTGGGATTACATTATGAAGAGTCTTTAAAAAGTCATATGATGAAAAATAGTGAATGGGGAGCCGTAGCCTATTTACAACATAGTGTGTATGGAAGTCATGAAAGTGTAAGAATCAATAATAATTCCAATTATTTAACAGGTTATGCTGCTAAATATGAACCAACTACAGGATATACAGGAACAAATGAGTTATGTAGTAATACACCTGATGCTTGCAATGAATATGGAGGAGTAACAACCTCAGGAGATGATGGAACATATAATACTAATTATTTTAATAAAGCAAGTGTCGTAGCCAGTACCACAGGCAATTATAGTGGAATCTATGACATGGTAGGTGGAGCCTGGGAATATATGATGAGTGGGATGGATGATAATAGTACCGGAGATGGAAAAACAGGCAAATTATCGTCAGGTCGCCATAACATATATAATTCAGGATTTAATGGAAAGTTAACTTGCTAAGAATGTACCGATAATGATGGAATAAATCATGAAATTACTGAAATAACTGAAGGGATAAGTTTGCCAGTAGATGAAAGGTTCTTTGATAAATATGAATATAGTACAAGTACAACAACATATAATAGAGGTATGTTAGGAGATGCGACAAAAGAAATGGGGCCATTTCAAACGATGAAATATTTAGCTCAATCACAAAATATAGGTAGTTGGTATAGTGACGATGCATGGTTTGTGTTTTCAGGTGCTCCATGGATTTTTCGCGGTGGTGGATATTCTTATGGCACTGGTGCTGGTGTGTTCCATTTTTTCTATGCTTATGGGGATTCTGGAAATCATCGTAGCTTTCGCATAGTATTAGCAATATAAATTAATTAGATAATTGAAAAGAAGGATAAGATAATATTAATTATAACAATTATTGTAGTATGTGGAATAATGTTAACATTATACTTACACAGAGGAGTGATAAATAATGTTAACTAAAATAGCAAGAATAAATCAGATAACATTTTAGTTATTTGACGAATAAATACTATATTATGAAGAGCTGGATGCGTTAAATGCGCACGTCCAGTTCTGAGAGGGTTGTATGGGGTGACCCATACTACTACTCGATAGAATGTAGTTAATACAGCATGTTTAAATATTACCTTTACAGGAGAAAATGATTTAACTTTAGATAAAGCATATCCAATGAAACCGGAAGAGTTAGAAAACTTTTTAAGTAAAGCAACCCCATATCATTTTACAATAGAAAATACTTGTGATGATTTAGCAACAGCTACAATTAATTTAGAAAGTATACATGCTGAAGCAGAAAAACAATTAAATGATGAATATATAGATGCGATACTTTATGAAACAGATTATCATACTAATTTGAATAGTGAAAAGAAATTAAATGAAAGTATGTATAATGATGAAAATAAAGTAATAAATAGTTCGCTACATGCATATGAATTATATAATTTTGTTTTGCAAAAGGGAGAAACCAAAAGTTTTAATTTATTACTTTATATGGATCCAAATACCCCAATGGAAGATGCCAATATGAATGCAACCTGGAGGAAAAATAACTTTAAGCGCAGGATATAAAGAAGAAAAATTTGCTAATTTAGGTGATAAAAAAGTACTGGTTGTCGAAAGTGGAGCCGGCTTATATGCTGTAAGTCATGATGTAAGTGAAATAAGTACAGAATGGAATAAAACAGAATATCGATATGCAGGAACTAATCCAAACAATTATATATCTTTTTAATAATGAAATATGGCGAATTATTGGTTTAGTAAATGTTAAAACAAATAATGGAATTGAGCAAAGATTAAAAATTATTAGAAATAATATAGAAGGTCAAAAAGATTTTGGAAAATATAGTTGGGATTATAAGTTGAATGAAAATGGCAGTTCCATAAGTGACAATGGAAGTAATGACTGGAGATAGTCAATTAAAAGATATGTTAAATGGAATATATTATAATAGTGAAATTGGTGATTGTTACCAAGGAAATAGCAAACCAAATCAATGTGATTTTACTGGTAATGGTAGTTTACCAAAAGGATTAAAAGATGTACAAGATATGATAGATAACGATGTAATTTGGAATTTAGGCAGTTGGGATACTTCTTCAATTACATCACCAATTATGTATGAAAAAGAACGGGGAAAAGCAGTATATCAGAATAGGCCGATAGAGTGGAGTAAAGAAACCGAATGGCGTAGCGCTGTTGTATCCCTCAGATTATAGTTATGCAGTTGGAAATAATGTGCGGTCAACATGCTTGTCTATAAATCTAAATTCTTTTAGTACTAATGGCTGTAGATTGAATAATTGGTTAGCGCCAGATGTAAATGTTTTGACTATTTTACCTAATAGTTCAGAATCATGTATGATATTTAATATTAATACTCAACCTAATCTTTCTGGAGCAAATGCTTATATTTCAAGAAGTGTATGGCCCGTAATTTATTTAAAAACAAATACCAAAATAATAAATGGTGAAGGTACAAAACAAAGTCTATTTATTTTATCAATTCAAACAGATTAATATAAAAATTATTGTTTAAAAAAACTATTTTTACACAATATAAATAAGAGGGATATTATGTCTTTATTATTTATTTGTGTAAAAATTTTTTTTGCCCGTATTTTAGATGTATCAATTTCAACATTAAGACAAATGGTTATGTTGAAAGGTAAATTATTTATAAGTACTATTTTAGCTTTTATTGAAGTATTTATTTGGTTTGTCGTGGCAAGAGAAGCATTAACAATGGATATTAATAGCATCTTAATTCCTATTTTTTATTCATTAGGATATGCTACTGGAACATTAATAGGTTCATATTTAGCTAAATGTTTTGTTAAAGGTGAAGTATGTATTCAAATAATATGCAATGATGAAAAATTACTTAAAGCTTTAAAATTAAGAGGTTATGAAGTAAGTGTGATGACTTTAGATAATAAAAAGAAAATGTTATATTTAGAAGTAAATAGTAAAAGTTTAAAAAAGGTTGAAATTTTAATTAAAAAAGCTGATCCTAAATCTTTTATTATTTTTAATGATAGTCGAAAAGTAATTAATGGAATGATTAAATAATATCATTTTTTAATATTTTAAGGTATAATAGGCTTTAAGAAAGCGGTGAGTAGTTGTGAAGAAAACTGTTTGTTTAATAGGAAAACCTAATACTGGTAAATCATCTTTATTTAATTGTTTAATTAAAGAAAATCGTTCCATTATTATGGATGAACCTGGTATTACAAGGGACCGAATTTATGGAGTAGTAAATTATAATAATAAAAGTTTTCATTTAATTGATACAGGTGGTATTGATTTAGGAAATGATAACTTTAATGAAGATATTTTAGAACAAGCTAATTTTGCGATTAGTGAAGCAGATTTAATTTTATTTGTAGTTGATGGTAAAGTTGAATTAAGTGCAAGTGATTATAAAATTAGAGATTTATTAATGAAGAGTAATAAAGAAGTTATTGTTGTTGTTAATAAAATAGATAATGAAAAAAGATTAGATGAATTATATCGTTTTTATGAACTTGGTTTTGAAAAGATTCTTGGTATTTCTGTAGTGCATAATAAAGGGATTAAAGAATTATTAGAAGAAGTAACTAATGATTTAAATGAAAGTTTTAGTGAAGAAAATTCTAATTGTAAGTTTTGTTTTATTGGAAGACCTAATGTTGGTAAATCATCACTTATTAATGCTTTATTAAATGAAGAAAGAGCTATTGTAAGTGAAGTAGCAGGTACTACTAGAGATGCCACTGATACAACTTTTAATTATCATGGCAAAGAATATACGATGATTGATACAGCTGGAATGCGTAAGAAAGGTAAAATTAATGAATATGTAGAAAGGTTTAGTTATTTAAGAAGTCTTAAAGCAATTGAGCGAAGTGATGTTTGTATTTTAGTCGTAGACGCTGAAGAAGGAATAATTGAACAAGATAAACATATTTTAGGAATGGCAATTAATGCTGGTAAAGCTTTAGTTATCTGTGTTAATAAATGGGATACAATTGAAAATCCCAATGAAGCAATAAAAGAATGGAAAACTTTATTAGAATACGAATTTCAATTTGCAACTTATGCTAAAATTGTTTTTACATCTGCTAAAACTAAAAAAAGAATTCATACTTTAATGCCTGAAGTAATCAGTGCTTATGAAAATTATAAACAAGAAATATCAACATCATTACTTAATGATTGTATAAAAGAAGCAAGTATGTTACATGAAGCTCCATCTTATAAAGGACGCCGTTTAAAAATTAATTTTGTTAATCAAACGGGAGTAATGCCTCCTAAATTTACTTTAAGAGTTAATGATAAATCTTTAGTACATTTTAGTTATGAAAGATATTTAGAAAATAAACTAAGAAGTAGTTTTGATTTATCAGGAACCCCAATAATTTTACAATTTAAAAATAAAAATGATGATAATTAAAAGGATGCAGGGCATCCTTTAATTTGGTTGTTTTTCTTTGGCATCAATTCTTTTTTGCTTAATAATTTTACTTTCATCATAAGTAACTAATTCACACATTGTTGTTTTCATAGCTTTAGCAAGTTCATATAAGTATTCAACACTCATATTGATTTCTCCTCGTTCAATACTTGCTAAGTATTTAGGATTCATATTATACTTAGCATAAAATTTTTCTTGAGATAAACCACTTTGATATCTTATATATCTTAAATTAATCCCAATAATCTTTTTAATATCTTTCATTTACTACCTTCCTTTTCTTAAAGTTTATTGTGTAAAAACTACTAAGTCTACCCAGTGGTAACTACACAAAATTGACTTTTAAGGCTTTTTATTATAAGATTAAACCAATAAAAGAGGTAGTACATGAAAAAGAAGAAAATTTATAAATTAGAAAAATTACGTTTAAAATATAATTATTCATATCAACAAATGGCTGATATGTTAAAAATATCAAAATCTTATTATTGGCAAATAGAACATAATAATCGCCGTTTATACTATGATTTAGCAATTAAAATAGCTAAAATATTTCATAAAAAACCTGATGAGATTTTCTATGATTTTTTCATATAATAACCTAGGAGGTTATTAACATGGAATTTAAAGATTCTTTTTTTGATAAAGTAGAAAAAAAGACAAAAGTAGATAAAGATACTATTTTGTCTTTAGCAAATAAATTACAAAAAGGAAATATGAAAGATAAAAATACTTTAAAAGAAGTTATAGATACTTTAAGTAAAATGACTGGTAAAAAAGTTAGTAAAGAACAAGAAGAAAAAATAATTTCAACAATTATTGATGATAAAGTACCAAAAGATGTTGAAAAAATGTTTTAAAAAAGCAAAATAAAACAAGTAAGAAAATCTTACTTGTTTATTCATTAAAAGTTCAATTATTTAATTGCGTCTTTTAATTTGCTTCCAGCTTTAAATCCAGGAACTTTCTTAGCCGGAATATGGATAGTTTCTTTAGTTGAAGGATTAATACCATCTCTTGCAGCACGTGTTTTAACTGCAAATTTTCCAAATCCAACTAAAACTACTTCTCCATCATTTTTTAGTCCATAAGTAATTCCTTCTAGGATTGCATCTAAAGCACGTCCCATTTCAGCCTTACTCATGTTAGCTTGTTCAGCTGCACGTTCAATTAACGCTTGTTTTGTCATTTAAATACTCCTCCTTTTGTATTTTTATAACAATTCATAAGGACTTCATCCTTACAAACTAAAACTACCAAATATTTAGAGTAAATGCAAGAAAAAAAGCACAATTTGGCACTTTTTTCTTAATTATATGACAAATGCGATTAAATTACTTGACCCTTTGTTTACAATTTTTGTCACTGTTTGACTTAATTTATAACGAGTATTTTCAGGCATTATTGATAATTTAGCTTGAATTCCTTCTTTAACTATAACATCTAGACTTCTACCAAAAATTTCACTTTGCCAAATACTTGCTGGATCAGTTTGATAATCTTTCATTAAATAATCAATTAATTCTTTACTTTGAAGTTCACTACCAATAATTGGTTCAAAAGTACTTTCAACGTCAACTTTCATTAAATGAATTGAACTAGCCACAGCCTTTAACTTAACCCCATAACGTGATCCTTGTTTAATTATTTCAGGCGTTTCTAATTTCATATCTTTTAAAGTTGGATAAACAATTCCATAACCAGTTTGCTTAGCCATTTTAATAGCTTCTTTCATATTATCAAGTTCTTCTTTACCATCAGCATAAGTAGTAAATACTTTTAATAATCCTGCTTTACTAGTTGCAGCATCTCCCACTAATTCTTTTAAAATCGAATTATATAATTCATCAGAACTTTCTAGTCTAATATTTACAATACCATCTGCTGTATCTAAATTAGAAATATAAGCTTTATTAATATATGGAGAATCGGTATAATAATCTAATATTTTTTCCACATCTCTTACTTTACTAACTTCCATCATACTTTCTTTAACTTTTTCAATATAATGTTTTTTAATATCATGAGTATTTGGAAGAACATGAACCCATTCAGGAATAGATACTTCAATATCTAATATTGGGAATTCATATAAAGCTTCTTTTAAAATTTCTAATATTTCTTCTTCACCCATTTTTTCAACAGATATAGGTAAAACTGGTGCTTGATAATTTTCTCTTAATTCATTAGCTAAATTTTTAGTTTCTAGAGCATTTGGATGAGCTGTATTTAAAACAATTATATAAGGTTTACCAATATTAGTTAATTCACTAATAACTTTTTCTTCAGCTTCAATATAATCGTTTCTTGTAAGCTCGCCAAATGAACCATCAGTAGTAACTACAATTCCAATTGTTGAATGATCTTTAATAACCTTTTCGGTGCCAATCTCAGCAGCTTCCACAAAAGGTACTGATTCACTAAACCAAGGTGTTTTAATCATTCTAGGATTTCCATCAGCATCTTCATAACCTAGAGCATTAGGTATAACATAACCGACACAATCAACAAGTTTAATTTCAGCTTCAAAATCATCAACTTTAATTTTAGCTCCATTACTAGGAACAAACTTAGGCTCAGTTGTCATAATGGTTTTTCCTTGAGCACTTTGAGGTATTTCATCTAAGCATCTTTTCTTTTCATATTCATCACTAATACTAGGAACAACTAAATTTTCAATAAATCTTTTAATAAAAGTACTTTTACCAGTTCTTACAGCCCCTACAACACCTAAATAGATTTCACCATTACCTCTTCTAGCCACTCCTTGTAATAATTCTTTTTTATTCATAACAATCACCTATCACAACTTATGTTTTTTTTCTAAAACTATGACATATTTCTAATAATTTTATAAAATTGTACATATTTACATCATATACCCCCACAAAAATTTGAATATTTGCTTACTATTTGAGACAATATTAACAGGTGATGTTGAAATGTTTCCAAGATTAAAAGAATTAAGAAACTATGAAGGGTATACTCAAAAAGATATCTCAGAATTTTTAAAAGTTCAAAGAGCGACATATGCTGGTTGGGAATGCGGAAAAGATATTATTCCTCTAAAAAGATTATATATGTTAGCTAATCATTATCAAGTTAATATGGATTATATGCTTGGAATATCTGACAAACAAGAAAAAGTAAAAGCTAAAGCAATCAATGATTATCAACTTGTTGCTGATAATTTTAAAAAGTTTCGTAAAGAACATAAATTAACTCAAAAACAAATAGCTGATACGCTACAAACAACTCAATCAAATATTCATAAGTATGAAACTGGTAAATGTTTAATTACAACTATGTATGCTGTTGAATTTGCTAAAAATTATAATTGTTCACTTGATATGCTATTCAATCGTAAAAGATAAAAGTTCTAAAACTTTATCTTTTTTTTACATTTTTAATAGATTTTCAAAAAAAATTTATAGTGAAAAGTGGTTTAAAATGATAATTAAATGTTGACATAGGGGGGGGGGTTATGAGTTATAATTACACTAAGGATAGAGTGATTATATGAAGCTAGAAAAGTATGTTGATAAAGAAAGCAAAAGAAAAAAATTTATATTAATAAGTATAAGTGTAATAGTATTAATAAGTGTATCATTACTTCTATACAAAACCTTTGCATCTTTTACAGAAAGTGCCGAATTTCCAATGATGAATGGTAAAGTAGATTATTTTGTTACTACTCAGCCATAAATAACAGAAGAAGAATGTTTTCTGTTATTTTTTTACATAATAAAGCTAGGCAA
>CANQIN010000020.1 GCA_947623995.1 uncultured Bacilli bacterium
TTCTTAGATAAACTTTTATAATCACTATAATTTATTTCTAATGAAATATAAATTTTATCATTTTCAAAAACTAAATCGGCTTCTGAATTAATATTTTTATTATTTAAAGCTATTTGGGGATGCATTATTTTAAAATCTCTTTTAAGATTTTCTATAGGAACTTTTATAGCTTTACTTATTATCAGATATAAAAAATCTTCACTTGCTTTAGAACCAGTAGTAAATAATTTCTTAACAATTCGATCACTTAACATATAAAATTTTTCCTTTTTATTCTCTTCTTTTTCATCAATAACGGTGTTTTTCATTAAATTAATCCTCCCTTCATGTTATGAAAAACATTTTAAATTTAAGAACTATCCATAGAGTTCCTCCTTTCTTTTGAAAAGTAAATCTAATTTACTCTTCTACCCATATATTACCTATAAGGGTATCAATTTCCTTTTTTTTAGAAAATAAATTAAGTAAAATTTAAACAATAAAAAAAGACACTTCAGTGTCAATTTTCTAATTTAATTACGGTATCGAAGTATCCCATTTCAACTGGTATACTTAATCTTACAATAATACTAAGTACACCATTTTCATCAATAAAATATTGAAGGGTATTATTTTCAATACTGTCTAAATAATTTTCAATACTTTCATTATTGTATGTATCAAAATTAGTGCCTTCAGGATAATTGTCATCAGTAAAGTTTTTTAATCTATCTTTTATAATACTAGTAATATTTTCTTTTACTTTGTCATTGATATTATTTTTAGTAAAACCACATTTTTGATAAACATCTTCAAAAGACATTTCTTTACCAGTTTTTAAATCAATATTATAAGTATAATAATTTGGATTTACTACAGCAGTTGCTTTAATGCTATACCATAAAGCTGTTGATACCATATCAGTATCAATATATTTTTGATAATCAATATCTACCCATGTTAACTCATTTTGAACGCCTTCATTATAAGCATCAATTGCTATATCAAAAACCTTTTTAATTTCTTGATTAGCCTTAGAAGCATAGTTAGAATCAATATTAATAAATGGTACTTTTATATCTTCAGCATATATCGGTTCATTAATAAGATAAAAGTCAGCTAAAACATCTTTTTCATAATCAGCATCATAAATCCAATATTTAGAAGAATTAATTTTATTTACTAATTCTTGTTTATTTTCTTCATTTTCTATAGGTTGTGACTCAGTAGGATTAGCATTTTCTTTTTTATAAAATTTATCATAGAAAATATATCCTCCAAGTGCTAAAGATAATAATATAAAGAAAATTAAAAAAACAATTAATCCATGATTATTTTTGCTAGTTTTCACTTTAAACTCCTTTCTTAATTTAATTTTAACATATTGTTATTTTTCTGTATTTAATTATTTATGATGATTGACACTAAATTAACATTTAATAAATGTGAAAAAATTCTTTAAATAAATGTGAAAAAATTCTTTAAATAAATTTTTAAATATGTTACTATTATGATAGTTAATAGTAGAGTAGTGAGGAGTGAATAAATTGAAAAAAAGTATTTTATTATTATTTAGTTTGGTGGTTTGTTTAATGTTTATGGGAAGTGCTAGAGCATTAACTTTGAATAAGGTCGTTGAAAGTTATAAAGAAAAAGTTTTAAATAATGAAATGTTTAAAGAACAAAATGATAAAATAAGTATTTCTAATACTGATAATAGTATTACAACTCATTTTGATTTAAGTGAAGCTGAAGTTGAAGGATTAACTGAAATGGACGTTGTTTTTAATTATAAAGATGGAAAGTTAACGTATGAATATAATGGTGAGTTAAAAAATGAAATAGATGAATCTAAATATTTAATTAATTCAATACTTGCTAATTTAATGTATTATACTATTGGTGATTTAAATGGTTATAGTGAAGAACAAATGCAAAATACTTTAACTGAAGAAAAAACAAAATCATTTACATTAGATAAAAATGGGATAGAAATAAGTTTATTAAAGTATGCACCAGGTCTAGATGAAGAAGACGATGGCAATTTTAATGTTACTGTAGGATTTTATTTTACAAAATCATTTAATCTTGATATAAATAAATTTAATATAGGTGAGAAAAAAGATCATGCTGTATATTTAGAATTTAGTGAAGTAGTTAATCAATTTAAGAAAGATTTTGATAGCTATGAAAATGTTCTTGAATTAGATTGTGAATTAAGTAATAAAGAAAATGAAATAGATATAAGTTGTTCAAAGAATGAAACTTCTACTAAAGTAGTGTTTAAATATAGTAATAATTTAATAACTTATGATTTAAATTCTAATGAAAATGCTGAAAAACAAATGGTTGAAATGATTGTTTCAAATTTGTATTCAGAATTGTTATTAAAATCAATTGCTACATTAAATAAATATAGTGAAGAAGAAATAGAACAAGCATTAACAGATATTTATACTAAAAAAGTTACTTTAGAAAATAATGGTATAGAATATACTGAGAAAAATATTCATACTGAAAATGATGATAGTGTTGTAACTGTTGTAGGAGATGTAAGTGGAGTATCTAATTTAAAAATAGATTTAACTAAGTTTAATTTAGATAATTTAATTGAGAATAATGAAAAAGAAAAACCTGTTGTTACGGGAGAAAAATGTAGTGAAAAAGATGGTTTATATTTTGATAAGAATGGTAATAGTGTAAGTAAAGAGGCCTATTTTGAAAGTTGTGGAGTAGTAGAAAATCCTAAAACTGGATTAATGATACCTATAGTTATTTTAAGTTTATTTGGAATAATGGGAATAAGTTTAATAATTAAAAGAAAAACTTATTTTGAAAATATTTAAGGAGAAATAAAATTATGAAAAAGAAAATATTAGTATTATTTTTATTAATTAGTTGTTTAATGTTTATAGGAAATGTTCATGCTGAAACAAAAGAAGAATTAGAAAAGCTACTAAGTGAAAAATTTCCAAATGATACTTATACTATAAATGCTATTTCGCCTAAAGACTATGTTTCTAATTATGAAGATAATAATAAAGAATATAGTAAATTTGTAGAAGAACAATTACTTACTTTTGAAATCAATGGTAATATTTTTAATTTAAAATTAGAGAATCAAAATTATGTTATAAGTGAAGATTATAGTAAAGCTACATTTATTTATAAAAATGAAACTATTGAAGTTACAAAAGAATTAAATTTAAAATGGGCAGAATTTAATAATGAATATGAAAAGAAAGTTAACGAATATTTAAATAAAGTAAATAAGACTATTCTTACTGATTTAGATTATGTAAATTATAAAATTAAAAATTATAAAAATTTATATATTCCTAATTTAGAAAATATTAAAGAAGAACATATTACTTATAAAGAAGAAATGACAAATAAGGGATGTTATTATAGTGAAGGAGATTATTTAAGCCCTACTGTTGAAAAAGCTTGTAGTATTATTATGATAATGTATGACAATGTATTATATAAAGTTTTAGAACCAAGTGAACAAGCTACAATGGATAAAAATGATAAAATTTTAAAACTTTATTCTTATGAAGTTGTTTATATTCCTAGTGATACAAAAGAAGATAAAAATAGTTATCTTGAACAAGCAAAGAAAAGAATTGATGATAATTTAGAAACAAATATTAAAATTGAAGAAAATATTATTGAAGATGACTTACCAAATAAAGAAGAGAGACAAAATTATTTAAAAACGCAATTAGAATATGGCTTTAAAAATAATTATATTGATAAAGAATTAAATAAGTTTGAACCAATATTTGCTAAAGCAACATTTGAAGATGATTATACTATATATTTTATTATTGCTAAAGGAACAAATGATCAATTAGGAATTGTTATTGGTGAAAAATGTAGTGAAAAAGATGGTTTATATTTTGATAAGAATGGCAATAGTGTAAGTAAAGAAGCTTATTATGAAAGTTGTGGAGTAGTAGAAAATCCACAAACTGGTATTGAACTTCCTTTAGCTTTGTTAATAATGTCTATTATTTTAGGAACTCATATTTTATTAAAAAATAAAAATTATTTTAGAAAAATTTAAATGTAAAAAATATGTAATATTTTAGCACTTGGTATTGACAAGTGCTAGTTTTTGTTTTAGAATGTTCTTGTAAGGTGAAAGCCTTAGGTATTAAATTATATTAATGTGCTACCTGTTATGGGCCAACACATAAAGAAAGGAAGACGATGAAATATGATGTTAGTACCAAGAAGAAAGAACTGGGATTTATTTGATGACTTTTTTGAAGATTTTCCAGCAGTAGAAAGTAAGTGCATGAAAACTGATATTAAGGAGCATGAAAACAATTATGAATTGATTGTTGATTTACCGGGATTTAATAAAGATAATATCAACATATCAATTGAAAATGGTTATTTAGAAATAAGTGCTAAAACAACTAGTGATAAAGAAGAAAATGAAAAAGGAAAATATCTTCGTAGGGAACGTTTTGAAGGAGAATATAAAAGAAGCTTTTATATTGGTGATAATGTTACTGAAGAAGAAATTAAAGCCTCATTTAAAAATGGTATTTTAAAGATTAATGTTCCAAAAGTTAAAGAAAATCCTAAAGCTAATAAAAAGTATATTGAAATTGATGAATAGAATAATTCAAAAAGATTGTAAGTTTTTGCGCTTACAATTTTTTTGATTAAAGAAGCTTTATTTTATGCTTAAAAATTTGCCTAAAAACTGCAAAAAAATTGTTGCATTTCATAAATATTTATAGTAGAATTGAATTTGTATGACGGCATTGATGCGTGAAGTTGCTGATACACTAGGCGATGTTGTTAAATAAAACCTAAAAAATCAGGTAATTTACGTGGAGCAAGTATATACAAGATATATGCGAAAGGAGGACTTCTTTGATGGCAAAAGAAAGAGTTAGAATCAATTTAAAAGCTTTTGATGCTAAAATCTTAGATTTAGCAGCTGGTAAAATTGTGGAAACTGTTAAGAGATTAGGAGGAACTGTTTCTGGACCTGTACCTCTTCCAACTGAAATTGAAAGAGTAACAGTTTTAAGAGCAGTTCATAAATACAAAGACTCTCGTGAGCAATTTGAAAGTCGTACTCATAAGAGACTTATTGATATTTTAAATCCTAGTAAAGAAATTGTTGATGCCTTAGCTCATTTAGATTTACCAAGTGGCGTTGACATTCAAATTAAAACTGGTAAATAAGAAAGAAAGGAAAGAGTATAATGAAAGGAATCTTAGGACGCAAAGTTGGAATGACTCAAGTATTTACTAAGAGTGGTAAATTAATTCCTGTAACTGTTGTTAGTGTTGAACCTAATGTTGTAATGCAAGTTAAAACAGTTGAAACTGATGGATATAATGCTATTCAACTTGGCGTAGTTGAGAAAAAAGAAAAAAGAGCAAGTAAAGCAAGTGTTGGACATGCTAAAAAAGCTAATACAACTCCTAAGCGCTTCTTAAAAGAAATTAGAAATGTTACGGAAAACTATTCTCTTGGAGATGTGCTTAAAGCTGATGTATTTTCTGCTGGAGAAGTTGTAGATGTAACAGGAACTAGTAAAGGTAAAGGATTTACTGGTGTTATTAAAAGACATGGTCAAAGTCGTGGACCTGAAACTCATGGTTCAAACTATCATAGAAGACCTGGTTCAATGGGTACAATGTTACCTAAAAGAGTATTAAAGGGTAAAAAATTATCTGGACATATGGGTGTTGAAACTGTAACTATTCAAAATCTAGAAATTATTGAAGTTAATCCTAGTGAAAATTATATTTTAGTAAGTGGAAATATTCCAGGTGCTAAAAACTCATTAGTTTTAATTAAGAGTGCAGTTAAAAATAATCATAAAGTTGAAGATAAAGAAATTATTTCTTATGTAGAAGAAAGTGTTGTTGATGAGGTAGTTGAAGAAGCACCTGTTGAAACTGTTGAAGAACCAGTTGAGACTACTGAAGAAGCTCCAGCTGAAACTGAAACAACCGAAGAAGCTACTGAAGAAGTAACAGAAGAAGAAAAAGCAGAAGAAACTGCTACAGAAGAATAGGATCAAGGAGGAAAGTATGGCAAAGTTAGAACTTAAAAATTTAAAAAATGAAAAAGTTAAAGACATCACATTAAATGATTCTATTTGGAAAGTAGAAGTAAATGATGATGCTTTAAAGAAAATGATTCGTTTACAATTAGATTCACTTCGTCAAGGAACTCATAAAACTAAAACTCGTAGTGAAGTAAGTGGTGGTGGAAGAAAACCTTGGAAACAAAAAGGTACTGGTCGTGCTAGACAAGGAAGTATTCGCGCTACTCAATGGCGTGGTGGTGGAATTGCTGGTGGTGTAACACCTCGTGATTATGGTTTTAAAATTAATCGCAAAGAACGTGTTCTAGCAATTAAAAGTGCTTTAGCTGATAAACTTGCTAGTAAAAGCGTTGTAGTTTTTGAAAATTTAGATTTAAAGAGTAAGAAAACTAAAGATTTAAAAGATTTAATTACTAATTGTAAATTAGAAGGAAAAATTTTATTTGTAACTAAAGATGATTGTGAAAACTTATTCTTAGCTGGACGTAATTTAGGTTATGTATATCATCTTATGGCTGATGAAATTAATGTCTATGATATTGTTAATGCTGATACTTTAGTATTAGATGAAGAAGCCGTTAAGGCTATTGAGGAGGTGATGCTCCATGCGTAATCCTGATATAATTTTAGGACCTGTAATAACTGAAAAAAGTTATACGGAGCAACAAAAAGGAGTATATACTTTTAAAGTAGATAAAAAAGCTACTAAAACTCAAATTAAACATGAAATTGAAACTCATTTTGGCGTTAAAGTATTAAATGTTAATACACTAAATACTAAGGCTAAAAAAAGAAGAGTAGGAAAATATACTGGTAAGAGTAAAACATATAAGAAAGCAATAGTAACCTTAGCTCAAGGTTCATCTATTGAGATGTAAGGAGGAGTAATTTATGGCAATTAGAAAATATAAGCCTACGACTAATGGTCGTCGTGGGATGTCTACATTAGTAAATGAAGAACTTACAAATTCTCGTCCTACTAAATCTTTATTAAAAAGTAAAAACAAAACTGGTGGACGTAATAATCAAGGAAAACTTACAGTTCGTCACATTGGTGGAGGAGCTAAAAGGAAATATCGGGTAATTGATTTTAAAAGAAATAAAATTGGTATTACTGGTAAAGTTGCGACTATTGAATATGATCCAAATCGTAATGCTAATATTGCTTTAATTAATTATCGTGATGGTGAAAAACGTTATATTATTGCTCCTAAAGGATTACAAGTTGGAATGATTATTGAAAATGGTCCAGATTCTGATATTAAAGTTGGAAATGCTCTTCCACTTCAAAATATTCCAGTTGGTACTGTTATTCATAATATTGAATTAAATCCAGGAGCTGGTGCTAGTCTTTGTCGTAGTGCAGGTGCTAGTGCGCAAATACTTGGTCGTGATGGTAAATATGTTATGGTTCGTTTACAATCTGGTGAAACAAGAAAAATCTTAGGAACTTGTATGGCAACTATTGGGGTTGTTGGTAACGAAGATTATGAACTTGTTAACATTGGTAAAGCAGGACGTACTAGACATATGGGTATCAGACCAACAAACCGTGGTTCTGTTATGAATCCTAATGACCATCCACATGGTGGTGGTGAAGGACGTGCTCCTGTTGGACGTAAGAGTCCAATGACACCTTGGGGTAAACCAGCTCTTGGTTATAAAACAAGAAAAAATAAGAAAGCTTCTGACAAACTTATTGTTAGTCGTAGAAAGAAATAGGAGGACATATGGCTAGAAGTTTAAAAAAAGGACCTTTTGCAGATGAATATCTATTAAAAAAGGTTGATAAATTAAATGAAGAAAATAAAAAAGAAGTTATTAAAACTCATTCTCGTCGTTCTACCATTTTCCCTAGTTTTGTAGGACATACCTTTGCAGTACATAATGGAAAAGATTTTATTCCAGTATATGTTACTGAAGATATGGTTGGACATAAATTGGGTGAATTTGCGGCTACTCGTAAGTTCGGCGGACATGCAGGTTCAAAGTAGGAGGTTTATAGATGGAAACATATGCAATTCATAAAAGTGCTATGGTAGCGCCTAGAAAAGCAAGAATGACTATGGATTTAATTCGTGGTAAAAACATTAGTGATGCTCGTGCTATCTTAGCAACAACTAATACTAAATCAAGTCGTTTAATATCTAAAGTTTTAGAAAGTGCAATTGCTAATGCAGTTAATAATTTTGAAGCTAGTGAAAATGACTTAGTTATATCTGAATGTTTTATAAATCCAGGACCTGTTTATAAAAGAATTAAATTCGCGTCACGTGGTAATGTTGATCGTCGTGATAAAAGAACAAGTCATATTACCGTAAAAGTAAGTGATAATAAAGGAGGCAATAAGTAATGGGACAAAAAGTTAATCCTATTGGATACCGTTTAGGTGTTAATAAAGATTGGCAATCAAAATGGTATGCTAATAAAAAAGAATTTGGAACCCTTTTAAATAAAGACTTAAAGATTCGTAAATATTTAAGTGAAAAATTAAAAGATGCTTCTGTTGCTTCTGTTATTATTGAACGTAAAAAAGGACGTTGTGAAGTTACAATTAATACTGCTAAGCCTGGAGTTATAATTGGCCGTGGTGGTGAAGATATTGATAAATTACGTAAAGCTTTAGCTAAATTAGTTAAAGAAGATGTTTATGTATCAATTGTTGATTGTAGTAAAAATGCTGATACTACTGCTAAATTAGTTGCAGAAAATATCGCTATGCAAATTGAAAATCGTGCTCCATTTAGAAGTGCTCAAAAAAGAGCTATTAGAAATACAATGAAAGCTGGAGCTAAAGGTATTAAAACTAAAGTAAGTGGTCGTTTAGGTGGAGCTGAAATGGCTCGTAGTGAAGGATATACGGAAGGAACTGTTCCTCTACATACTCTTCGTGCTGACATTGATTATGCTGAAGCTGAAGCTAATACCACTTATGGAAAAATTGGGGTTAAAGTTTGGATCTATAAGGGAGAAATTCTTCCTACTAAAAAAAGTGTAAAGGAGAGTGAATCTCATGTTGATGCCAAAAAGAACTAAATATCGTAAACAACATCGTCGTTCTTATGAAGGACATGCAAAAGGTAATACTGAACTTCATTTTGGGGAATTTGGTTTAATGGCTAAAGAAGGAAATTATGTTTCTTCAAGACAAATCGAAGCTGCTCGTATTGCGATGACTCGTTATATGAAACGTGGAGGTAAAGTATTTATTAACATATTCCCTGACATGCCTCGTACTAAAAAACCTTTAGAAACTCGTCAAGGTAAAGGTAAAGGTAATGTTGAAGAATGGGTTGCAGTAGTTAAAGAAGGCAAAATTATGTTTGAAATTTCAGGTGTTAGTGAAGAAGTTGCACGTGAAGCTTTAAGACTTGCATCACATAAATTACCTGTTAAATGTAAATTTGTTAAAAAGGAAGGTGAAATCTAATGAAAACTAGTGAAATACGAGCTTTAACTGATGAAGAAATTTTAGCTAAAATTAAAGCTGGTAAAGCTGAATTATTAGACTTAAGAATGCAAAATGCCAGAGGTTCATTAGAGAAAACTGATAAAATTAATTTACTTCGTAAAGAAGTAGCAAGAATGATGACAATTTTAAATGAAAGAAAAGAAACTGTAGGAGGTAATAAATAATGGCAGAGAAGAAGAAACAAGAATTAGTTGGTAGAGTTGTAAGTGCATCTGCCAATAAAACAATTACAGTTTTAGTTGAAACCCATAAAAGACATCCATTATATGGAAAACGTGTTAAATATTCTAAAAAATATGCAGCACATGATGAAAAAAATATCGCAAAAGTAGGAGATACAGTAAGAATTAGAGCTACTAGACCATTATCTAAAACTAAAAGATATGAATTAGTTGAAGTTCTAATTGAAGCTGTTATTCTATAGGAGGTGTTCTTATGGTAATGCAAGAATCAAGATTAAAAGTCGCTGATAACTCTGGAGCTAGAGAAGTTTTAGTTATTCGTTGTTTAGGTGGCAGTAAAAGAAAATATGCAAACATTGGTGATGTTGTTGTTTGTACTGTTAAAAAAGCAATTCCAAATGGAAATGTTAAAGCTGGAAAAGTTGTTAAAGCTGTTATAGTTAGAAGTGTAGAAGGCGTTAGAAGGGCTGACGGAAGTTATATCAAATTTGATGATAATGCATGTGTATTAATTAAAGATGATAAGACTCCTGTTGGAACTCGTGTATTAGGACCTGTTGCTAGAGAATTACGTGAAAAAGATTTCATGAAGATTGTATCTTTAGCACCAGAAGTGTTATAGGAGGTATTTATGAAGATTAAAGTTGGTGATTCTGTTTTAGTTTTAGCTGGTAAAGATAAAGGTAAAACAGGAAGAGTTGTTAAAACAATGGCTAAAAAAGATAAAGTTGTTGTTGAAGGAATAAATATTGTTAAAAAACACGTTAAACCTAATAGAACTAATGAAAATGGTGGAATCTTTGATATTGAAGCGCCTATTCATGTATCTAACGTTAAAAAAATCGTAGAAGAAAAAACTTCTAAAAAGAAAGCAAAGAAAGATTAAGGTGGGACTATGAGTACATATAAAGAATTATATAATAAGGAAATTGTTCCGGCATTAATGAAAGAATTTAACTATAAAACAGTTATGCAAGTTCCAAAATTAGATAAAATTGTCATTAATATCGGAGTTGGCGAAGGTCATACCGATGAAAAATATATTGATGCTGCCTTAAAAGATTTAGAAGCAATTACTGGACAAAAAGCCGTAGTTACGAAAGCTCATAAATCTATTGCCGGATTTAAAATTCGTGAAGGTCAAAGTATTGGTGTAAAAACTACATTACGTGGTGAAAAAATGTATATTTTTATGGAAAAATTAATTAAGATTGCTCTTCCAAGAGTAAGAGATTTCCGTGGCGTTAGTAAAAATGCTTTTGATGGACATGGAAATTATACTTTAGGAATTAAAGAACAATTAATTTTCCCAGAAATTGTTTATGATGATGTTGTAAAAGTTCGTGGTATGGATATTGTTTTCGTAACAACAGCTAATACTAACGAAGAAGCTAAGGCATTACTTGCAAAATTTAATATGCCTTTTAAGAAATAGAGAGGAGAACACTATGGCAAGAACAAGTTTAAAAGTAAAACAAGCTCGTAAACCTAAATTTAGTACACGTGCTTATACAAGATGCGAGCGATGTGGAAGACCTCATGGTGTTCTACGTAAATATCATATTTGTCGTATTTGCTTTAGGGAATTAGCTAATAAAGGTGAAATTCCTGGAGTAAAAAAGGCTAGTTGGTAGGAGGTATAAAAATGGTTCAAGATAAGATTGCTGATATGCTTACAAGAATTCGTAATGCAAATCAATTAAAATATACTAATGTTACAGTTATTGGAACTAAAATGACTTTAGGAATCGCTGAAATTTTAAAAAGAGAAGGTTATATTGCTGATTATGAATATGTTAAAAAAGATAATGGTGATGAACTTAATCTAACTTTAAAATATGGTGAGAAAAAAGAAAGAGTTATTACTGGTTTAAAAAGAATTAGTAAATCTGGTCTTAGAGTATATGCTAAATGTGAAGACCTTCCTAGAGTTTTAAATGGTTTAGGTATTGCTATTATATCTACATCTAAAGGTTTAATGACTGATAAAGAAGCTAGAGAACAAAAGTTAGGAGGCGAAGTACTTGCTTATATATGGTAAGGAAAGTTTATGAGTAGAATAGGAAATCGTAAATTACAAATCCCAACTGGAGTTGAAGTTACTTTAAATGGTGATGTATTAACTACTAAATCAAGTAAGGGAAGCTTAGATTTAGTTATTGACCCTTTAATTGAAGTTAAAATTGAAGATGGGGTTGTTACTACTTCTGCTAAAAACAATAGTGCAAGAGCTAATGTGGTAGTAGGAACAATGAATTCATTAATTAATAATAACTTAATTGGGGTTAGTGAAGGTTATAAAAAAGATTTAGAAATTATTGGTGTTGGATATCGTTTCAATGTTGCTGGTAATAAAATAACGATTAATGCTGGATATTCTAATCCGGTTATAATGGAAGTACCAGCAGGATTATCTGCATCATTAATAAATAATAATGAAATATCTATTTCAGGAATTGATAAGCAAAAAGTTAACCAATTTGCGGCTGTAGTTCGTGAAGTAAGAAGTCCAGAACCTTATAAAGGTAAAGGAATTCGTTATAAAAATGAACATATTCGTCGTAAAGAAGGTAAAAAGGCTGCTAAATAAGTGAGGTAATTAGAATGATAAAAAAAGAATCTAGTAATGTAGCGCGTTTAAGACGCCACAAAAGAGTTAGAAAAACTATTAGTGGTACAGAGTCTCGTCCAAGACTTAATGTATTCCGTTCTAATAAAGAAATTTATGTTCAAGTTATTGATGACGAAAAACAAATCACTTTAGCTAGCTCTTCATCAAAAATGTTAAAAGTAAATGGTGGTAATGTTGAAGGTGCCAAGATGGTTGGTAAAGACATTGCTGAAAAATGTAAAAAATTAAAAATTAAAACAGTCGTTTTTGATAGAGGTGGATACTTATATCATGGACGTGTTGAAGCTTTAGCGGCATCTGCACGTGAAAACGGCTTAGAGTTTTAGGAGGAATTAAGGTATGGCAAGAAAAGAAAATACTGACTCAAGAAAAAAATTATTAGAAGAAAAAGTTATTAATCTTAGTCGTGTTACTAAAGTTACTAAAGGTGGTAGACATTTTCGCTTTTCTGCTACAGTAGTAGTTGGTAACCGTAAAGGATTAGTTGGAATTGGTACTAGTAAAGCAAATGAAGTAAATGATGCTATTGCTAAAGCTAGTAAAGCTGCTAATAAAAATGTTTTAAGAGTAGCTATTATTGATAATCGTACTATTCCTCATGAAGCTTATGGAAAAGTAGGTCGTGCTGTTGTAATGATCAAACCTGCTAAAAAAGGTACTGGTGTAATTGCTGGTGGTGCTGCTCGTGCTGTCTTAGAATTAGCTGGTATTAAAGATATTGTTTCTAAAAGTTTAGGAAGCAATACTCAAGTAAATGTTGCTAAGGCTACATTAGAAGCCTTAAAGACTGTTCGTACTCCTGAAAAAATTGCTGAGTTACGTGGAAAGAAAGTAGAGGAGTTATAATATGAGATTAGAAAGTTTACCAAAAACAAAAGAAATGAAAAGTAAAAAAATTGTTGGACGTGGACCTGGTTCAGGAATGGGTAAAACATCTACTCATGGTGAAAAAGGACAAAAAGCTAGAAGTGGGGTAAGTATTTCAGCTTGGTTCCAAGGTGGTCAATCTCCTTTATATCGTCGTCTTCCAAAAAGAGGATTTAACAATGCTCGTTTTAGAAGAGAATATGCTGTTATTAATTTAAGTGATTTAGATAAATATTTTAATGATGGCGATGAAGTAACACCAGAAGTATTAAAAAGTCGTGGAATTATTAAGAAACAACTTGATGGTGTTAAAGTATTAGCAAATGGCGAATTAAAGAAAAAACTAACTGTTAAAGCACATCGTTTTTCAAGTGTTGCAGTTACTAAAATAGAAGCTGCTGGTGGAAAAACTGAGGTGATTTAATGGCCTTAAAATCTTTTAAAATATTTTCTAAAGATGCTAAAGATTTAAGAAAAAGAATTTTATATACTTTTCTTATTTTAGGAATATATGCTTTAGGTACCGGAATTACCATTGTTTGGGCTGCTCCTTGGTTAGAAAGTTTATATGGTAACTTAGGTTACATGGGAATTTTTAACTTAATGAGTGGTGGAGGATTTGACCGTTTTAGTATCTTTGGTTTAGGAGTTTCTCCATACATAAGTGCATCAATTGTAACCCAATTGTTACAAATGGATATTATTCCGTATTTTAAAGAATTAAAAGAACAAGGTTATGTAGGAAGACAAAAGATTAATCGAATAACTAGATATCTAGGTATTATCTTAGCTTTTGTTCAATCCTATATGTTAACAGTGTTTTTACTAAAAGTTAGTGATGTTAGTATGATTTTAAAGATTACCTTAGTAATGACTGCTGGTACAGCATTCCTATTATGGTTAGGAGACCGTATTACAGAAAAAGGTATTGGTAATGGTCAATCTTTATTAATCATGGCAAGTATAGTATTAAGTTTACCAGGTGTATTTACTGGTTCATATGATGCTTTCATTGCTTCAGGTAATCATGAATTATGGATTGGTATTATCTTCTATGTTGCTTATATATTAACGTACTTTTTAGTAATTATTGGTATTATTTGGTTAACTTTAGCCGAAAGAAAAATTCCAATTCAATATGCTAATAAAACAGTAAGTGCATATGGGGCAAGACAAAGTTATTTACCACTTAAAATTAATTATGCTGGAGTAATGCCCGTAATCTTTGCTTCAATGTTACTTACAATTCCTAATATTGTCGTTAATATTATAGGTAACCAAGGAGCTATTGATTTTGTTAATAACTATATAATGTATACATCACCAACGGGATTTGTTTTATATATTGCTTTAATTATTTTCTTTAGTTATTTCTATACCTTTATGGCTATGAATCCTGAAGAAATGAGTAAAGACTTAAATAAGAGTGGTGCTTATATTCCAGGAGTAAGACCTGGAAAAGAAACAACTGAATATATAAGTAAAGTTGTAGGAAGAATTACTTTTGTTGGTTCCATCTTTATTGCAGTAATTGCTGCTTTACCAATAGTAGTATCAAAATTAACTGGTTTATCTCAATCTATTGCGATTGGAGGTACCGGATTATTAATTGTTGTTGGTGTTGCTATTGAGACTTATAAACAAATTGAAAGTGGTTTAGTAAGTCGTAAGTGGGAGCATAAGAGAAGTAGAATATGAAAAGTGTCATTTTTATAGCTCCACCTGCTGGTGGTAAAGGAACATTAAGTGAATATCTAGTTAATAATTATGGTTATGAACATTTATCAACTGGGGATTTATTAAGAAAAAAAGCCTTAGTTGATAAAGAATTAGCCGAAATGCTTAAAACTGGTAATTTAATATCAGATGAAATAATGCTAGATATTATTAAAGAGGCAATTAATGAATTGCCAAAAAGTAAGCCATTTATATTAGATGGAGTACCAAGAACGTTGCAACAAGCGAAAGTTCTTGATATAATATTAGACGGTTTAAATTATGTGGTTGTCTATGTTTCAGTGGACGAGAGTATTTTACTAGACCGCGTATTAGGAAGATGTGTTTGTCCAAAGTGTCATAAAACATATAATAATCGCATTAAAGAATTTAAACCAGAGGTTGAGGGAATTTGTGATATATGTCATGAGAAGTTATTATCGCGTAGTGATGATAATGAAGAGACTTTTAAAATTCGGTATCAACAATATATGACGAGTACTTATCCTTTAGTAGAGTATTATAAGAATTTGGGACGTTTGAAAGTGATTAGCAATAATGCAGTAGATCAAACGAGTACTCTAGAATGTTTGGTAGGTGTTTTAAGTGATTAGTATTAAAAGTCCAAGAGAAATCAAATTAATGAAGGAAGCTGGACATATTAATTACTTAGCCCACCAGTACATTGAAAAATTTATTAAGCCGGGTGTTACAACTCTAGAGCTTGATAGATTAATTAATTCGTTTGTAACGAATCATGGCGGTTACTGCTCTTGTTATCATCATGATGGTTTTCCAGGACATACTTGTATATCAGTTAATGATGAAGTAGTACATGGAATACCTAGTAAGCGAAAACTAAGAAGTGGTGACATTGTTAAACTTGATTTTACAGTTAGAAAAGATGGCTATGAAAGCGACATGACAAGAACCTACTTAGTTGGGGAAGTAAGTGAAGATGTTAAAAATTTTGTCTTACGAACTGAAGAAGCTTTAAAAGTTGGTCTATCTGTTGTAAAACCAGGTGCTAAAATTGGTGACATTGGTTATGCAATTAGTAATTATGCTAGACAATTTGGTTATGGTGTAGTTGAAGAACTAGTTGGTCATGGTATTGGTACTGATATGCATGAAGATCCAGAAGTTCCTAATTTTGGTGAAAAAGGCAAAGGGCATACTTTAAAAGAAGGAATGACCTTAGCAATCGAACCAATGATTAATATGGGTTCAAAAGATGTATGTATGTTAGAAGATGACTGGACAATTGTTACTGATGATGAAAGTTACTCAGCTCATTTTGAACATACCATAGTGGTAACCAAAGATGGTTACGAAATATTAACGGGAGAATGATTTATGGCTAAAAAAAGTTTTAAAAAAAGTAATTTGCAAAGCAAAGATGTCGTAAAAAAAGTTCCAACTGCTAAAAGTGATAAACTGGAAGTAGAAGGTAAAGTAGTTGATGTTTTAAAAGGAGGAGACTACTTAGTAGAATTAGAAAATGGTTATACTGTAGAAGCCTACGTTTCTGGTAAAATGCGAGTAAACATGATTCGTATTTTACCAGGTGATACAGTCACCATTGAACTTTCTCCTTATGATTTAACACGTGGGCGTATAACATGGAATAAAAGATAATGGAGGTAAATTATTATGAAAGTCAGAGCGTCAGTCAAGCCAATTTGTAATAAGTGTAAAGTAATTAAAAGAAATGGACGTGTTATGGTTATTTGTGAAAACCCTAAACACAAACAAAGACAAGGTAAATAGGAGGTAAATAATGGCAAGAATTAAAAATATTGAATTACCTAGTGAAAAACATATTTGTATTGGTCTAACAGCTATTTATGGTATTGGTAGAAGTTTAGCTAGACAAATTTGTGAAGCTGCAGGAGTTGAAAGTTCTAAAAAGGTTAAAGATTTAACTGATGATGAAATTGCTAAATTAAGAAAAGAAGTTGATAATCATTTAGTTGAAGGTGACCTACGTCGTGAAGTTTCAATGAATATTAAAGGAAAAATGGAAATTAACTGCTATCAAGGAGTTCGTCATAAAAAAGGACTTCCAGTTAGAGGACAAAGAACTAATCGTAATGCTCATACTCGTAAAGGTAAGGGTAAAGTAGTAGCTAATAAAAAGAAAGCAGGTAAATAGGAGGTAAATAATTTATGGCATATAATAGAAGAAAAAGAAAAGTTAAGAAGAATATCCCTGAAGCTGTTGTTCATATTAAATCAAATTATAATAATACAATTGTTACAATTACTGATAAAGAAGGAAATTTAATTTCATGGGCATCTGCTGGAACAGTTGGATATAAAGGTTCAAAGAAGAAAACTCCATATGCTGCTGGATTAGCTGCTGAAGCTGCTGGTAAATCAGCAATGGAAAGTGGAGTTAAAAAAGTTGAGGTTTTAACTAAAGGTTTAGGAGCAGGTCGTGAAAACGCTATTCGTTCATTACAAGCTATTGGTCTTGAAGTAACTAGTATAGCTGATGAAACACCAGTTCCACATAATGGTTGTCGTCCACCAAAAAGACCTAGAAATTAATCAAGAGAGGGGAATTATTAATGATTAAATTTGAAAAACCAGAGTACAAAATTACTGAATATCAAGAAAGTAACCATTTTGGCAAATTCGAACTAGAACCACTTGCTAGAGGTTTTGGTGATACACTTGGAACAGCACTTCGTCGTGTAATGTTATCAAGCATGCCTGGATGTGCAGTTACAACTATTAAAATTGATGGTGTTTTACATGAATTTCAAAAAATTGATGGAGTTTATGAAGATGTTACAACAATTGTTTTAAATTTTAAAAGTTTAGTATTAAAAAATCATTCTGAAGAAGAACATACAATGCACTTAAGTGCTAATAAACCAGGTCCTGTTACAGCTGGTATGATTGAACATGATCCTGATATTGAAATTATTAATCCTGAGCTAGTGATTTGTAATTTAGTTGAAGGTGGAAAAATTGATATTGAAATCACATGTAATAATGGTCATGGTTATGTTGATTCTAAAGAAAATCAAAAATTATATGGTGATAATAAATTAAGTGTTATTGCTATTGATTCACTATATAGTCCAGTTGAAAAAGTATTCTATGAAGTAGAAGGTGCTAGAGTTGGACATGATGAAAACTTTGATAAATTAATTATGGAAGTTACAACTAATGGAAGTATTACTCCAGAAGAATGTATGGCTTTAGCAAGTAAAATTTTAATTGAACATTTTAATATTATAGCTGATATAAATTCAATTAGTGATGTAGCTGGTATTATGGCTGAAAAACAAGTTGATACAATTACTAAGACCCTTGAAACTCCTATTGAAGAAATTGAATTCTCAGTTAGAGCTTATAATTGTTTAAAAAGAGCTGGTATTCATACCGTTCAAGATTTAATTAATAAGAAAGAAAATGAAGTTAATAAAATACGTAATTTAGGTAAAAAATCACTTAAAGAAGTATTAGATAAAGTAGAAGAAATGGGACTTAAGTTCCGCGATTAAGGAGGTATAAAAAATGGCTTATCGTAAATTAGGAAGAGAATCTAGAAAAAGAAGAAGCATTCTTGCTGGACTTACTAAAACTGTCATTTTAAATGGTAGTGTTATTACTACTGAAGCTCGTGCCAAAGAAGTTCGTAAGTTTGTTGATAAACTAATTACTTACGGAAAAAAAGGAACTTTAGTTTCACGTCGTAAAGCTTTAGCATTTGTTCATAATGATAATGAAGTAGTAAGTAAAGTATTTAATGAACTAGCAAAGAATTATGAAAATCGTAATGGTGGATATACAAGAATTACTAAATTAGTTGAACGTATTGGTGACGATGCTTTACAAGTTAAATTAGAATTAGTATAGAACTTATCAAAAAAGATGAGTTCTTTTTTTACTAAAAAAATATCCGAATAACTTATGTAGATTCGGATATTTTCACTTAATAATATTAAAATTATTATTTAATTAATAAAAAATGTACAAATAACATTGCATATAATCTGAATTTGTACGAGCATAAAAAAGAATTTTGTCACAATTAGTTGTTTTGTCATGTATAGATTATTCATTATTACATATAATACTGTTGCAAATGTATTGCAAATATTTTGCACTTGATTTTTTGATTAAATTATAGTATTATTATTTAGCGAGGAGGGATATTTTTATGAATAGTATATCTAATACAACTAACATGACTATTAGAATAGATAAAGATCTAAAAAAGAGTGTAGATAGTCTATTTAAAAATTTAGGTACTAATACAAATTCTGCTATCAATATGTTTTTAAGACAATGCGATAGAGAGCAAGGTTTAGTTTTCAAACCTACTATGGCACCGGCACCTAGCAAAGAGTTATTAGCGTCTTTACAAGAAATAGAAGATTATAAAAATGGAAAGGTTCAACTTCCTACTTTTGATACTATAAAGGAATTGTTTAAGCATTTAGATAGTTAATGTATAAAGTAGTATTATCTTCCAATTTTAAAAAACAATATAAGAAAGTTGGAAAACAAGGAAAAGATTTAAAAAAATTAAAAGTAGTTATTGATAAACTAGCAAAATAAAGAAGTGTTAGACGCAAAATATAGAGATCATAATTTAATAAATGATAAATATTATAAAAATTGTAGAGAGTGTCATATAGAGCCTGACTGGTTATTAGTTTATCAGTACGAAGATGACAAACTTAACCTTTTATTGGTCGCAACAGGTAGTCATAGCGAGATATTTAATAAATAGAAGTTTAAGTAGCTGACATTGGGGTGATGGGTATTGTGACTAAATGAGAATTTTGTAAAATATTTCACTTATCACAGCAATTTACTTGCTTATTTTATCTAAATAAAAACATCTGATTTCAACGTTTGTTGAATTATCGGATGCTTTCCTAAAAAATCGAATTAGGATTACATCTGAAAATTTCAAGATGTATCCTTTTTTATATTATGAAGTTTCCTTCATCTGTATACATCATAGCAAAAACTATAAAAAAATGCAAGAAAAAATGTAGTTAATTGTGATAATAATATTGTTTTGAAAACAATAGTTTGATATAATGACATTGGATATATTTTAATTAGTGTTAGGTGCTCTCCAACCATAAATTACTATTCTTTTATGGGAGGAGGAAATTGTATGACAAAAAGAGAAAAAGCTTTTTATCGTATAATTAAATTTTTATTTATATTAGTATTTTTATTAATATTTATATTAATTTATA
>CANQIN010000021.1 GCA_947623995.1 uncultured Bacilli bacterium
AAAGCTTGCCTTTGTTTGTTATCTGTAATTTGCGTCAGCAAATTTAAAAATGGGACATTTTAAAAAAATCTTAACAGTACAAATTAGCTATCAAAATTTACGAGATAATCCTAAATCATTATCTTTTAATCCTCTTTTTTGAACATATTGCATTGTATTATTTTTTATATATTTTTCTAATTTAGCTCTTTCTTCATTATTATATAATTTACTTAACTCAGGATTACTTAAAACAGTTATCATATTCATAATAGTAAGTTCATTAGATATTGTTTGCAAAATTTCTTTTCCTTTAGATATATCATTCAAATTCATAATTTGCCTCCTTCGATGATATATCCTATCATAAAGTAATAAACAATGCAATTTTTACTTTCTTTTATTCTTTTTCTTTTACTTTCTTTTATTCTTTTTCTTTTTATTTTTATTTTTTAATTTTCTTTTAACTTCTTTTTCTTTTAAAGATATTTTTTTCATAATATCAAATTCTTTTTGATTAGTTTTAAAAATATTTGGAAAAGCTTTTAATAAACGACTAGGATATTTATGAAATCCTTTAATATTTTTAATTTGTTTGGTAAGCATTTTTTCAAATAAACCAGGTATTTTAGCTAATTTTTCATTTTTTAAATTTTCAACAATAATTAAACGATTACGAAGAGAATACGCTACTGCTATTGAATATAAGGTATCTAAAATAAAAATAATAAAAGATATAATCGCTATCCATATTAAATATATATCTTTAATTTGCAATAAAAATCTTGTTATCCAAGGACCCGCAAAATAAATAATTGCTACAGACCCTACACCGAATAAAATGGCATTCATTAAACAAACCCGACCTTCAATATTAAATTTTTGATCACTATAATCCCACCATTTATTATGAAAAATTTTTTCTAAAAAATAACTAGTTAAATATTCAATAGTTGTTGTTATAATCATTCCCAGTAAAAAAACTAAAATAGGGTTTTCTTTAAAAGGATTTAAAAGTAAAAGTAGTGCAATGCTCCCTACTCCATAAATAGGTATTACTGGACCACACAAAAAACCACGATTAGTTAGTTTTTTATTAACAATAAAACACATAATCATTTCAGCAACATAACCAATAATACTAAATATTAAAAACTGCATAAATAATAATGAAATTTGATACATATTTTACTCTCTTTCATTTAAGTATATTCTTAGTATACCATATATTGCCATAAATATTGTAATAATTTTTTTTATCAATCATATAGTATAGTAAATGATAGGAGAGAATTTATGATAAATAAGCAAAGTTTATGGTTTGTAACATTATTTAGTTTAATTTTAGTTTTAAGTATTTATTATGTAACTATGTCAGATAATAGTTTAGAAAAAATTTTAGGTAATACGGAAAATACGGCTTTAGTTTCTACAGAGATAACAGAGAATAAAGAATTAGTTGCTCTAAGAGTTAAAGAAGATGAAGATGTTTTAAAAGAGATGGAAAGTTATCAACAAATATTATTAGATAGTACTAAAACAAGTGAAGAAAAAAGTGATGCCTATAATTCTCTTATGACTCTTAATTCTAAAAAAGGTCAAGAAGAAGAAATGGAAGAAAAAATTAAAACAGAATATAAGTTAGAAAGTTTTGTTAAAATTAAAGATGATAATATTAATATTACAGTTTCAAGTAAAGATCATAGTGCAAATTTAGCTAATAATATTATTAGAACGATTAGAGAAATGTGTGATAAAAAAATGTATATTACAGTGAAATTCCAAGAATAGGAGTTTCTTTTTTTTGGCTATTTCATAAACTAAAAATAGATAATTTTATTAAAGAAAGGAAGTAAATAAATGGCCAAAGGTATTTTAACTAATCGCGAGCATCAAGTTTTTAAGCTTTTAATTGAAAATAAAACGACTAAAGAAATAGCTGATGAATTACGAATTAGTGAAAAAACAGTTAGAAATCATATATCAAATGCTATGCAAAAATTAGGTGTTAAAGGTCGAGCTAGTGCCGTTATAGAACTAATTAGATTAGGAGAATTATCTGTTTAAAAAGAGATATTGTTTCAAAAATACCTCTTTTTTAAAGTTCTCTAGTTATTTCTATTAAAACAAATTTATAATCACTATAACTTTGTAAATATCTTTTTTCAATTTCATCTAAAGTTGGGTTTAAAGTTATTTGATATCTTTCATAACCTAAATTTTTTAATTCAGTAAACTTACTTTCAAATTCATCATATTCATCTTCATACATAAACTTTATTGTTGATAAAATACTTTGATAAGTTAAATCAGTTAATTCATCTTGTTCACCAATAATTATTCTAAATAAATTATCATTATACCTAGATTTATAAAATATTAAATTACCAATAGTTTGCTCGTAATAACCAATTCCTTTTATTTGAGGTTCAATATTAGTAAAAAAATCACTAGTAATATAAATATTTTCTTTAGGTTTTTTAACTTTTTGTTCCACTACATCATTATTATTTTTGTTACTAAAAAAATATAAATAACAAACACCACAATAAACTAAAACATTTAAAACTACTAAAATAATAATTATTAATTTTTCATTTTTAGTAGATCCCACTTTATTCACCCCTTAATTAAATTTAAATATTTTTTGAGCAATTTTATATCCTGGGATACTGATAAATCTTGGTAAGTTACTAGCTCCAGAAACACTTATTTTACAAATTTTATATAAACGATAATTTTTATTCTTTAAATACTCCCATAATTCTTCTTTCTTTTCTTTACATTCTAAAGTATTTCCTATTTGAAGTAAAATAGTGGATACACTCATCATTATATCTAAGTAATGAATCAAATATTTAGCGCATCTTTTATTAGTTTCCCAATAATCATAGGGATTAAAGAAATCAATCATGGTTTTAGTTATAAATATTTGTTGATCAACTCTTTTTACCATTACTTGTTCATTTACGGATTGGTCTTCCCGGCCAATATAATAACGATAAAAATCAACATTTAAATAATACATAGTTTTAATTTTAGGTAAAGGATAATAAACAAAGATATTATCTACATAAAAAGTATGCTCAGGAAGTTTAATATTAGTGCTTTTTAAAAATTTAGTGTTATATAAAACAGAATGCATTAATAAGTATGAACCAGGTTTAAATTTACCTACTTCATCCCAAGTAAAAACTTTATTTTCAGGTAAAACTTTTTGATATGAAACAACTTTTTCTTTAGCTCCAACTTTTTCATAAACATAATTGACAATCATCATATCAACTAAAGTTTTTTCTTTTTTTAATTTTTTAATTATTTCAATAACTTTTATTAAAGCATTTTTATCTACCCAATCATCAGAATCAACTACTTTATAATATAAACCAGTAGCATTTTCTAAACCGACATTTACACCAGAACCATGACCACCATTTTCTTTATGAATAGCTTTAATAGTTTCCGGATATTTTTTTTGATAATCATCAGCTATTTTAGCCGTTTTGTCTTTACTTCCATCATCAACAATAATAATTTCAATATCATCTTTACATACTAATAAACTTTCAATACATTTAGACATATATTCTTCAGAATTATAGCAAGGAATTGCAAACGTAATTAATTTCATAATAACCTCTATTTCTATCTATATTAATTATATAAAAAAAAGAATTGTTTTGCAAATTCTTTAATAACTATTCTACTGATAAACGATAAGGTTCATCTATAGTACCTTCTCCTGAAGTTATTGTTACATTTTTAGTAAGATAAGCTGTTGGCCAAACTATGTCCGCGTAGCGAACGGCGTTGGAGTTGAAGACATACCCAGATGAAATGACAACGAACGCATAGTTAGAGTTTGTTGAAGTTGTAGATAAAGTCCAAATATTTTCACTATTTGGCTTCAACCAATCTGTTTCTGCACATCCACTCTTATAATTAATTTTTTCAACTGTTATATTCCAATTATATAATTCCTTTGCAAAACACGTCTCTCTTCCAATACTTCCACCGTTTGTTGCGTATCCGTAATCGCTCGGATAGATTAATCCTATTCCATTATATTTTTCTCCTACATTTGTTTCGTTACTCCATTCTACTGGATAATTGTTATATGTATTTGTTCCTCGCTCTCTTTCATAAAACATTTTTACTGTTACATCATTGTTTGTGATACTTCTCCCTATATTCCAAATCACTTCTTTATCTATCATATTTCTTGCTGCGTCATCTAACCCTTTTGGCAATTCTGTTCCTGAATTAAAATCACATGTATTTGCTTCACCATCTTTATAACAGTCGCCTATATTACTTTCATAATATATTCCATTTAACATATCTTTTAATTTACTTGTCGCCCAATTGTTGGTGTAACCAGAAAATCCAATTCTATCCCATGCATAGTTTCCAAATGCTTTTTGATTATTTACTCCATCTGTTCTTACTATTTTTATTCTTTGCTCTACACTATTTCCTACTTTTACATTTACTAAGCCGATGATTCGCCAGATTTCATTATTAAAACTTACATAATTATGGACATATGGTGTTTCGGCATCTGTATAATTTACTCCGGCATATCGATATTCGGTTTTATTCCATTCTTGACCTAATTCTTCTAAATCATTATGTTCTACTTTATATAAGCCATTTTTACATGTTGCTATTTTAATATGTTTTCCTGCTATTTCTACCTTTTCTGAGGTAATATCGATTGTTTGTTCTACTTCGCTTGTTGCACCTTTATTATCCGTTACCCTTAATTTTATGGTATGATCTCCTTCTAATTGGTTTGTAAATTCTTGGATTTCACTTCCATCTTGCCAATCTTCTTCATCTATTTGATATTCATATTTTGTGATATTTTTATTTTTATAGGTGCTTGCCGTTGCGGTTGCTGTTATGGTATTTTCACACACTGATAAAGCTAAGCTACTTGTTGGTGGGACATCATCTTCATTTATATATGTTGATGTTACTGTTATTTTACTTCTAAATTTTTTATTCATTGAATCGGCATTTTCTACTGTTACTTTTTCATGCATCCATATTCTTAGTTCAAAATTCTTTGTTTCATTTGCTTCTAAATATCCACTCATTAATTTATGAGCTTCATATGTATTTTCGATTGTTGTATCTGTTGGACTAGTTTCTCCTAATACTTTTTCTATTCCATCTTCTCCTACTTCATTTAATTTTACTTTTAAATAATTAGGATTTAATCTATTTGTTTCTAATACTTTACTTAATGATTCTAAATTTATTTGATATGTTGCCATATCACCACATTTATTATGGACACTAAATTTATATGGTTTTAGTTTTCTTCCTTCACTATCTAAGATTGGATATGCTTTATCTAATGTAATATCATCTGATTCACTTTCAATATCCATACTTAAACAAGCTGAATTAACAACATTCTCACCGGTTTGTTCTTTTGTTAATGTCCAATAAGCATATGATACTCCTACAATCAATAATATTACTCCTAATGCAAGTAAAGTCATTAATGTATATTTCTTTTTCTTATTATCCATTTCATACCTCTTTCTTATGTTTAGCTTTATTAATTATTTTTATACTATTAACAATATTATATAACCAAATGGTTATATAATAAATAAAAAAAGAAAGAACTTTACATGACTATTTGCAAGTTCTTTCTAATTTATATTCATCTCTTGTTTTTAATAATTCTTCTTTTTGTAAAATTGCTAAAGTACGCATATTTTCTAAACATTCTTTTTTTATAACATTTTTAGCATTTTTATTTTGAAAATTAATATTTCTTTGTTGTAATTCACTATATGCTTTTATTATTTCAAAATTTTCAGAATTTAATTGATAATGAAGAATGTCATCAAAATATAATCCTTCATTTTCATTATCATATTTTAATTTTTTGGAAATAGTAATTTCTTCATTATTTAAAACTGGTAAATCATTTTGACCTTTATAATATTTTCTTGTTTGCCAATTATATAATACATAACTTATTCCATATTTATTAGATGCTATTATTTCAAAAATATCTTCATTAAGTTCAAAAAGTTTTGTAAAAGCTTGATAAGGTGAAGTAGTATTAAATGCTGTAACTAAATAATCTTTTTCATTTATATTATAGTGTTCAAATTTAAAATTCATTTTTGAAAAAGTAATAACAAAGTTATTATCATCACATTTTTTAACAGCATTAAATGAAATTTTATGTCCTAATCTTTTAACTTTTTCATTATTTTTATTATATAAATCAATAAATCCTAATTTATTTTCTCTTATACTATATTCACTTGTTTCTAATAAAATCATCATAATTCCTCTTTCTTTTTTTCTTAATATATTATCTTAAAAGCTTTAAAAATGCAATTACAAATAAAAAGATGGCTTATTCTTCATCGTTATTACCATCTTTTACTAAGACATCTCTTGGTTTAGAACCATTTGCAGGTCCAACTATACCTCGTTTTTCTAATAAATCAATTACTCTTGCAGCTCTGTTATAACCAAATCTAAATCTTCTTTGAATTAATGATGCACTTATTTTACCTGTTTGCATTGCAAATTCAACTATTTCATCATACATTGGTTCATCATAATCATCATTACTATTTATTTCACTAATTGGCATTTCATTTAATTTTGTTAAAGCTTCATCATACTGCGCAACTTGTTCTTTGCAAACGGCATCAATTACTCTTCTTATTTCATCATCTGATATAAAGCATCCTTGAATTCTTATTGGATGATTTTCACCCATTGGTAAATATAGCATATCACCTTTACCTAAAAGTTTTTCAGCTCCTGGACTATCTAGAATTGTTCTGGAATCAATATTTGAAGCAACGGCAAAACTAATACGAGATGGAATATTTGATTTAACTACTCCGGTTATAACATCAGTTGATGGTCTTTGAGTTGCAACAATTAAATGAATTCCTGCTGCTCTTGCAAGTTGAGTGATTCTCATGATGCTTTCTTCAACTTCTTTACTTGCGACAAGCATTAAATCAGCAAGTTCATCTATAATCGCAATTATATATGGCATTCTTGGTTTATGAAGTCCTGGATTTTCATCATTTTCCTTATCAACCATTTTATTATAATCATCAATTTTTTTTACCCCATCATCAGCAAATACATTATAACGTCGATCCATTTCTACAACTATTTTTTGTAAGGCAAGACTAGCTTTTTTAGGATCATTTACAACCGGACACATCAAATGAGGAACGCCATTATAATTTGATAATTCAACTTTTTTAGGGTCTACTAATAATAATTTTACTTCATCAGGTCGATAACGCATTAATATGGAATTAATTATACTGTTAATACATACTGATTTACCAGAACCCGTAGAACCAGCTACTAACAAATGCGGCATTTTAGTTAAATCAGCAGCAATTGGGGTACCCATAATATCTTTGCCAAGCGCAACCCAAATGCCATTTTTATTATTTAAAATTTGTTTACTACTTAAAATTTCTTTAATCTTTACTGAGGCAATAGTTTGATTAGGTATTTCAATACCTATCGTATTTTTTCCCGGAATAGGTGCTTCAATACGCACATCTTTAGCTGCTAGTGCTAAAGCAATTTCTTTATTTATGGAACTTATTCTACTAACCTTAGTTCCACTTGGAACCGTAAGTTCAAACTGCGTTACACTAGGTCCCATATGAACATCAACAACTTTACCAATAATATGAAAATCATTTAAAACTCTTTCTAAGTTTTGTTTATTATTAATTAAAAATTGATTAGAATTAATTTTCTTAGAACGTTCTGGATCATCTAAAATACTCATAGGCGGTAATTTATAATTTAAATTAACCGTTGGAGCATTTGGATTAGCATTTGGTAAATCAGGCATTATTAAACGAGGTTCTTCTATAACTTCTTCTTCTTTCTTTGGTTTTACTTCTTCTACACTTTCTACTAAATAAGATTTCTTTTCTTCGATATCCTCTTCTTCTTGTTTTAATAAACGCTTTTCTAAAGCTTTAGAACGTTCTTCACTATCATCATCTTCTTCAAGTGATTTTTCTTTAGCCCATTTAAATGTCGCAATAAACTTACTTACTAATTCACTTAAATTAACATTAAATAATAAAACAACTCCAAAAATCAATAAGAAAACTAAGACAATATAAGTTCCATTAAGCCCAAATAAAGATGCACATCCAAAACTAAAGATTGCTCCAAAAATTCCCCCACCAATTGTTATAGAAGTTTGACCAGAACTAGAAATTGCGTTATTCATGCCAATTGAAGCAATTCTATCCATATAATTGTGCATTGTTGCTTCAAATATTTTACTTGGACTTTCAGCTATCTTAATAAAATTTAAATGACTCATAATTAAAATAACAATAATTACTAAATATAAACCGATAGCCCTTTGGCTCATAAAATTAGGCATTTTTCTTTTACATAACATCATTAATCCTAAAATCAAAACTAAAATTAAGATAATTGGCCACCATTCTCCTAATAAAAACATGGCAAATTTCTTTAGTAAAGCGCCAACTGGCCCAAAACCAAAACCAATAATCCCAATTAAGATTAAAACTAAACCAGTTAATTCAACACTAAAACCTTGCGTAGTACTTTTTTCACTTTTGCTTGTTTTCTTTTTCTTTGCCATTATACTCACCATATATATTATAAACTAATTTACATTTCTTTGCCAAGTAGCTAAACACTTAATTGACAGTTAATTCATAAAATATATTAGGTGAGCGTTATGAAATATCCAAGAAGAAATAATTTTATTAGTGTGTTTGCTATATTAATATTATGTTGTTTAATCTTTTATCAAGTAATAATTACATTAATTTTACCTTTACGGTTTAATATTTTTATTTTATTTTTAGAAGTTTTACTTCTTTTATTCTTTCTCTACCGCATAGTATGGCCTTATTAATTCTTCGGTTTTATATACATAATCTAAAACTTCTCTAATATTTTGATAAACTTTAACTTCACTACCTTTAAAATCTACTTTAAAAGGAATTGATATAACTATAAAAAATAATTGTTTTTCTTCATCACTTAAAGGATTAATTTTTTGATATGTTGCTAAAAGATTTTGATAAGGCAAATCAAAATATTCATCTTGATAAAATTTAATTAAATCTAAAACAGGACTATCTCGTCTTGAATCTTCCCAACTAATTAAGTATTCTTTATCACTTTTATGAAAATGTTCTAAACTTACTTTATTATGAATTTGACAGACACGGTATTTTTTTAAATCAACTACTTTTTCATACCAACTTTCAAGTTCATGAGATGCAAAATCAAAAGCGGCTAAGATTTTAGAGATATTAGTTAGTAAAAAATAATGACTAGGAGAAGGATACACTTCTTTAAAAAATTCATCAAAAGTGGTGTCATAATAATATCTTAAATAATCTATTTGTTCTTTAATTTTTTCATAGATTTTTTTATATTCATCAGTACTTACTTCTTTATAGTAAGTTGTTTTTTGATGAAGATTAGCTAAGACTTTAATTAAGTCACTAGCTTTTTGTTCTTTAGGCATTGAAGTATCTGGTACATAACTATAGATTACTACTCCTTCTCTATTATCATCAACAATTGGAGGCATATTAGAAAAATTACGACTATATAAATAATCGTATAATTCTTTTGGGTCTTTTTTCTTTTCTTTAATTACAATGTCGCCACTAGTACTATTTAAAATATGGGCATTACCTTTAATAGTATATTTATAAGGTTTATAAGCCTCTTTAATTTGTTCAATACTTCTGCTATTCATTTTCAAAAGGTATTAGAATTTTATCACCAGTAGTTAAATTAGATATATCATTATATTCAGCTATAAAACTTCCCGTTACATGATACATAGCACATAAAGTTTCTAGAGTTTCTCCTTCTTTTAAAATATGGATATGATAAGTCATATATTCATCTTTAGTTTCAGTATTTATTACTGTTTCTTCAATCATTTTTTTATCTTCCTCATCTATCGTATCTTCTACTACTACTTCTTCTTTTTCTTCTTCTACTTCTTTATTTTCAGTTACTAAAACTTCTTCAGAATTTGCTTCTTCAACAATTTCTGGGATATCAACTACACTTCTTTCTTCATTATTTTCTTCTAACATTTCAATAATATTATTAGATTCATCTTTTTCTTCTTTAATTTCTTCTTTTTCTTCTTCAAACTCTAACTCTAATTCAATATGAACTTTAATTTTATTATCATCAACCATATCATAAGCAAAATCACTTATTTCTAAAGATATACTATCCATAATTGTTTTAGCACTTATATCAATACTAAATGGTATTTTAAAAGAAAATGGTAAAACATTAACACTTACTTCATGACTTTTATATTCTCCAGTTACTAATAAATTACCATCAATACTATCATTATTTACTTCAAATTCTCTTTCTAAAGAAATACTAGTTATTTCACTAACTTTTGTTTCAAATTCTAATTCTTTAGTAAAAGGTATAACATTTTTCATCAAATCATCCTCTCTAAAACATTATATGATGACACAAAAAAAATAATGCTTTTAAAACATTATTTTAGTTTATAGTTAAATCATAAGGTTGTTGTAAACTGCCATTATGGCTTTCATCAGAAACTATTTTAACATTTTCATTCAAATATACTGATGGCCAAATACCAGATGTAAAATAAGTATAATCCATATATGAAACATTGCCATAATTACTTACATAATAATGGTTCCAACCACAATAACCTTCATTATAACATCCTGAACCATTACTACTTGACATGGTCCATATTGCATAATTTTGAGGTTTTAGCCAACTATTATCACTGCAACCATCTTCATTATATTTAGTTAATTGTTTATTATTTATACATTTAGTTGCAACATCACCACCAACTGAATATCCATAATCACTTGGATAAATTAATCCAACACCATTATGATAACTAGAATCATTTGCTTTAGTCCAAGTTGATGTAAAAAGTGAAGTGCCTCTTTCACTTAAATATGAAAAATATGAAGTATTAGTTGAACCATCACCTACATTCCAAATAACATCTTTATCAATCATATTCCGTGCTTCTTGATTTAATCCTGGTGGAAATGAGCTACCATCACTAGAAAAATCACAAGTTTCTGGTACGTCACTTCCTTTATAACAATTTCCAATTTCACTATTATAGTATATGCCATTTAACATGTCTTTTAATTGGCTTTTAGTCCAATCACCAGTTCCTTTATAATTATGTATTCCATCACTATAAGGATTATTATCAAAACTATATTTTCCAAAATCTTGTTGACCTTCTATCCCATCTTGTCTTACTATTTTTAATCTTTCAACTTTATCATTATTTTCATCTTTAACTTTTATAAAACCAATAATTCGCCAAATTTCATTATTAAATCTAACATAATTATTTGGACTTATACCTGTATATCTTAAATTTTTATCAGATGTAGTATCATATACTAAAGAATTAGTTTCATTATCATTTTTTACTAAAATACATTTATTACTTTCTGGATCCTTAAAGCAAACTTGCTTTTCCCTTAAAGATGTTGATTCAATTTTACCATCTAAAACAATTTTTGATTTAAATAATTTATTATTAGCATCACTTTCAGGAGTTACTTCACTACTTAACCATAATCTTAATTCATAGTTTTTACTTTCATTTGATGCTAATTCATCACTTAAAATATATCTTCCTTCTTTAGTACCACTTATTTTCATTTCATCATATTCTTCATAATTATCTAAAGAAAAAGGATAAGGAGTTTCACCTACTACATTTAAAGCCATCTTAACATATTCACTTGATAATGTCGTATCCTCTAACATTTCTAAATTAAGACTATATTTTGCATTTTTAGGGCATTTATTTTCAATAGTAAATTTAAATGGAACTAATTTTAAACCATCTTCATCACTTATAGGATAAGCACTTGGTAAATCAATTTCATCTTCCTCATTTGTTATATTAAGACTTAGACAAGCTGTATTAACAGTATTAACTCCTTCTTGTTGTCTTGTAAGTATCCAATATGCATAAGTAAGTCCTAAAGCCACAATTGCTAAGGCTATTATCCCAGCAATTGTATAAAAAATAACTTTTTTATTTTCTTTAATTAATTTAGGTTCTTCATTCATATGTAACTACCTCCAATACTAGTAATATTATCATAAAAATATTATTGAAAAGCAACTATTACACAATTATTATTTACATATTTTTACATCAATTATTGTCATTATTATGATTTAAGATATTTAAAGCCATATTTTTTAAATCCGTATTAATTTGATTAATTTCATTTGCTGACGTTGAAGATGAACTTTCCATATCTATAGGTTGATTTTCATTTGACACCTCAGGAGTAACTGAAGATTGGTAAATTATTGGTGAAGGCATTACTGGCTGGCTTTCAACTGGCACCTCAGGAGTAACTGAAGATTGATCAATTATTGGTGAAGGCATTACTGGCTGGCTTTCAACTGGCACTTCAGGAGTAACTGAAGATTGATCAATTATTGGTGAAGGCATTACTGGCTGGCTTTCAACTGGCACTTCAGGAGTAACTGAAGATTGATCAATTATTGGTGAAGGCATTACTAGCTGGCTTTCAACTGGCACTTCAGGAGTAACTGAAGATTGGTCAATTATTGGTGAAGACATTACTGGCTGGCTTTCAACTGGCACTTCAGGAGTAACTGAAGATTGTCCTAAACTAGGATTTAATTTTACTTGCTGTTCTATTATAGGAGTCGCAGTTTCAGTAGAAACCTGATTTTCCAAAGAAATTGCTCCATTAATTGGCATAGAAACAGGTCCATTATTCATTGATTGATTGACAACTTGATCACTCAAATTTTGATTATTTATTTGTTGATTTGGTATAACATTTTGAGAATTTTGTTCTTGACTTACATTTGCTACTTTATTTGGAGTATTATTAGCTTTCTTTTTCCTATTTTTAAAAATAACTACTATTAAAATAATTAATATTAATAAAACTCCTAATCCAATTCCTCCATAAATAATTAAATTTTTATTTTCATTGGGTAATGCAAAAGTAACAGAAATTTCTTTATTTTCATTAGATGTTAAATCCCAATTTAATGTTTTTTTATCATTAGAAATACTAGTTGCATTATTTGATATACTTTCATTAGGTAAAGTAATTTGGAAATTCATATTAACCATATTTGATAAAGTACTTAAATCAAAATTTTCCATATCAAAATTAAAACTTGAACCATTATTTTCAATATTTTGGCTATCATTTATCATGTGAAAAGTATATTTATTTGCTAAAAATCCTTTTTCCATTTTAAAAAATTTAGACTCTTCATCATTAAAATTATAAATTACATCTTCATTACTAGAAATATCGTCAATATTATTATATTTTTTAGATAAATTTAATTCTAATTTATCAGAAGTAACATTTTGAGTAACTGTATATCCTTCTTCTTCCCATTCTTTAATTGCATCCTTATTTATAGAATCTTTTATATCATCTATATCAAATGAAGAAGACGATGAACCTGGAGCAATACAATTTGTATCATCTCCATCATTTTCATCTATGCAATTTAAATATTCTTCATCTGTCATTTCTTCATTAGTCCCGCCAAAACTATTTGCCAAGTCTTGCATAGCTTTAAGGTCTAATGACATATACATACTAAAATCCATACTTTTATCATTATTAACAACCATTGAAATATTTTCTTCCATACAACCAGTTGTTAAAAATCCAACAACTAATACTAATAAGATTATTCTTAAATATTTTTTCATATAAACTAACTCCACTTCCAATTTACTATTTCTTCCATATCAACACCATTTTCTTTAATATAATCGATATGTTTTAATAACATTTTTTCACAATATTCTTTTAATTTTGTACCATCAAAACTTGGTAAATATTCTAAGGCAAGTAATACTAAATGATAACGGTCTATTTTATTTTGGACTCGCATATCAAAAGGAGTTGTAATTGTTCCTTCTTCAACGTAGCCTCTTACATGTAGATTTTGATTTTGCCTTTTATAAGTAAGCTCATGAATTAAATTTGGATAGCCATGAAAAGCAAAAATAATTGGTTTATTTAAAGTAAATAAATAATTATATTCATTATCACTTAATCCATGTGGATGAGCATTATTAGGTTGTAAACGCATTAAATCAACAATATTTACTACTCTAAGTTTTAAATTAGGAATATATTCTTTTAAAAGTTTACTAGCAGCCATTATTTCTAAAGTTGGTGTATCTCCTGCACAAGCAAGAACAAGATCTGGATTACCATCAATATCATTTGAAGCAAAACTCCAAATACCAATTCCTTTTTCAGTATGTCTTATTGCTTGCTTCATTGTTAGCCATTGTGGTCTTGGATGTTTACTAGCAACAATTACATTAACATAATTCTTAGTTTGCAAGCAATGATGCATTGTACATAATAAGGTGTTTGTATCACAAGGCAAATAAATTCTTGAGATACTTGCTTTCTTAGTCATAATATGATTTAAAAAACCAGGGTCTTGATGAGTAAAACCATTATGGTCTTGTTGCCAACAATGCGATGTTAATAAAATATTTAATGAAGATATTGGAGCTCGCCAAGGAAGTTCTTTACAAACTTTAATCCATTTAGCATGTTGACTTACCATCGAATCAATTATTCTAACAAATGATTCATAACTATGTAGGATACCATGCCTTCCTGTTAATAAATAACCTTCTAACCAACCTTCACACATGTGCTCTGATAAAAAGGAATCTAAGACTCTACCTTCTGTATCTAAATATTCATCATTATCTAATTTTTTTAAATACCATTGCCGATTTGTTTCTTCAAAAACCGCATTTAAACGATTTGACAAAGCTTCATCGGGGCCAAATATTCGAAAGTTTTTATTTTCTTTATTAAGTTTTATAACTTCTTTTAAATAAGCTCCTAAATTGCGCATATCTTCACTACTCGTCTCGCCAGGATAACCAATACTTAAAGCAAATTTTTCGATATTTGGTAATTCTAAATTTTTTAAAATTTTTCCCCCATTACTAACTGGATTAGCACTCATTCTTGAAAATCCTAGAGGAGCTAAAGAACGATATTTTTCTTTTAAAACGCCATTTTGATCAAATAATTCTTCAGGATGATAACTAAGTAACCAATCATTTAATCTTTTTAGGCTTTCACGATCTTTTTTGGTAACTTCAATCGGAATTTGATGAGCTCGAAAAGATCCTTCAATTTGTTTGCCATCAATTTCTTTTGGTCCTGTCCAACCTTTAGGAGTTCTTAAAACAATCATTGGCCAGAATGGTCTTTTCGTGTTGTCATCACTACGTGCAGATTCTTGAATTTTCATTATGCGTTTTATTACTTCATCCATAACTCGAGCCATTTGTTCATGCATTAATAATGGATCATCACCACTTACATAAAAAGGTGCCCAACCACAACCTCTTAAAAAGGAATCTAATTCTTCATCGCTTATTCTAGATAATACGGTCGGATTAGCAATTTTATAGCCATTAAGATTAAGTATTGGTAAAACTGCTCCATCAGTTTTGGGATTTAAAAATTTATTACCATGCCAACTAGTTGCTAATGGTCCTGTTTCAGCTTCACCATCACCAATAATAACAGTCACAATTAAACTAGGATTATCAAAAACCGCCCCAAAAGCATGAGCAAGACTATAACCTAATTCGCCACCTTCATTAATACTTCCTGGAACTTCAGGAGCTACATGACTAGATGTTCCACCAGGAAAACTAAATCTTTTAACAAATTTCGTAAGACCAGCTTCATCCATCGTTATATCTGGATAAACCGCACTATAAGTACCCTCTAAGTAAGAATTAACCATTGTCGCTTGTCCAGCATGACCAGGTCCACTAATCCAAATCATATTTAAATCATATTTTTTAATAACTCGATTGCAATGAATATAACAAAAATTTTGAGCAGGAGCACTTCCCCAATGTCCTACTAATTTAGCTTTAATATCACTATATTCTAATGGTCTTTTAAGTAATACATTATCTTTTAAATAAAGACAAGCGGCTGAAAGATAATTAGTCGCCCGAAAGTAACCATCAATTAATTTTAATTCTTCATTATCTAGTACTTGCATTGCAATCCCTCTATCCTAAAATAAGTATACACTATTAAAGAAAAAAATGAAAGAAAAAATATTTTATCATTCATTAAACAAAATATTTTATCATTCATTAAACAAGATAAAAATTAGCTATTTTAGCTAACTTTTTCTTTTAAGCTGATAATACTATTGGACTGATAATTCATAAGGTTCATCAATAGTGCCTTCACCCGAAGTTATAGTTACATTTTTGACTAAATAAGCAGTAGGCCAAACACTATTTGCGTAGGAAATGGGTACAGAATTATAATCGATTGACCAAATAAATACATAGAACGCACTGTCAAAGCTAGAGGAACGCGGCGATAAAGTCCATAAATATCCACTACTTGATTTTAGCCAGTTTGTTTCTCCACATTCAATTTGATAATTTCCTTTATCACTATTCCAATCAGATAACGCTTTTGCAAAACATGTCTCTCTTCCTAAATTACCACCATTGGTTGCATATCCATAGTCACTTGGATAAATTAAACCGATTCCATTTTGCTTTTCTCCTACATCTGTTTCTCTACTCCATTCTGCTGGATATGTATTACTATTTCCTGTACTTGTTCCTCTTTCTCTTTCATAAAACATTTTTACTGTTACATCTTGGTCTGTACTACTTCCACCTAGATTCCAGATTACTTCTTTATCTATCATTTCTCTTGCTGTTTCATCTAAGCCTTTTGGTAAATCTGTTCCGGAATTAAAATCACACGTATTTTGTGCTGATGTTCTACCATTCTTTCCCGTATAACATTCTCCTGTTCCACTTTCGTAATAGATGCCATTTAACATATCTTTTAATTTACTTGTTGTCCAATTATTTGTATATTCTTCTGGTCTATCCCATGCATAGTTCCCAAAATTTTTTTGAACTTCAATTCCATCTGTTCTTACTATTTTTATTCTTTGTTCTACTCCATTTGCTGTTTTGACATTTACTAAACCAATGATTCGCCATATTTCATTATTAAACTTTACATAATTGTTTGGATTAGCTCCAGCATATCGATATTCTTCTTGATTCCATCCTTCATCTATTTCACTTACATCATGTGCTACTTTATATAAACCATCACTAATTTTGGCTAAAGGTACGACTTTACCAGCTATTTCTTTTTTTTCAAAAATAAAATATAAACTACATTTAGTGTTACTTTTAGTTAAATTTTTAAGTATTGGGCCCCATCTTTTATTATCCCATTCGATACTTGCTCCATTATCACATTCGGCATGCTCAAAAAATATTCCATCATCTTGATTAAATTTTGGCATATTAGCAATCTTTTCATTATTTAAATAATATCCCCATTCTATTTTGCTACTTAATAAATTATTTCTTTTATAAATAAACAATGTGGCTAATATAATAATTATTGAGCTTATAATAGCAAATGTTATCTTTTTATTTTTCATTTTTTTACCTCTTTTCTTATGAAATTGTATAAGGATTATCTTTTTTTCCATTTCCTCCAGTAATTTTAATATTTGATTTTAAATAACCTACAGGACGAATAGCACCTGTACTGTTAGAAAAAGATGTATCTATAGCTCCTTTATTAGTTATTTTAAATGCTTTACCTGCTGAAGAAGAATTATTTTCTGGAGTAAGTGTCCATTGAGCAGTAGAACTATCATATAACCAGTCATTGTTATAGCAATCATTACTATTATAAGAATATTCAGAAAGACTCACAGTTAAACAATCATCTCTTACTTCTCCTCCTACAGCATAACCATAATCAGATGGATACATAAGTGCTAAATAACCATCCCATGTCGTCGTTCTGTCTACTGTATCTGTACAATAAGTCCCAGATTTGCATTTCCTTCCCGTAGCACTTTCTCGTTCAGCTACATACATTTTTCTAGCTAAACTCGTGAGAGTTGCTCCAGTATTCCATCTTACTTTAGCAAATTTATCTTTTACATCTTCACTTAAACCATTTGTTGTAAAATCACAATCACTGTTATTGTTTGATGTTCCAGAATAGCATTTACCAGCTTCTCTATTCCAATATAAACTAGCTCCTATTGTTGATTCATCTAAATAGATATCTTTTTTATTTATTAATTTCATTACATCAGCTTGACTCCACTCATTTATTCCATAACCACCATTTGATTTAGAATCACTACTATCCCAACTATATGAGCCTATACTATCTGCTCTTATTATTTTTACTAAACTTTCTTGCCTTCCTCCATTATCTAAATTAGTAATGTTATTCATAACTCCTATGATTCGCCATAAAATAGGTTCTCCATCGTTTGTTCTATCTCCAATGTCAATATAATTATTAGGAATTGCTCCAATATATCTAATATTATTATCATTAGTATCATCAAATTCTAAATCTAAAGGTTCAGTTATGAAATTTTCTTTCATGCATGTTGCAACATTTTTCCCATTATTTCCACATTTTGCCAGAGAAGTAGCAAAGTCTTCGCCAAAATATAATTCACACTTAGTTTTGCCCATATTTAAATTTCCTACAAAAGGTTCCCAATTTTTTCTATCCCATTCAATTGTTGCACCATTTGTACATTCAGCATAATGAAAAAATAAGCCACTATCTTTTTTAGGAATTTCTTTAAGTTTTTCATCTCCTTCATAAAAAACAAAATAAACATCAGCATTTCCAAAATAATCTACTTTACCTTCCATAAAATGGAATTCGGCATTTTCTGTAAAATATGCAAAAGTTTTATAAAGTAGGAATGATACACTAATTAATACTATTACAACAATACTTATCAAAATTGTTTTTCTTTTTTTCTTAATTTTATCCTCATACTTTTCTAATTTCATTTATAATATCCTCCTTATTATATATAAGATATCATTTAATCATCCCCCTATGTCAAGGAAAAATAATCATATTAAACCACTTTAGGCAACTAATAAAATATTTAATAAAATTTTATAATACTATTTACTTTTCTACTTACATGATATAATTAAATTGTGATTAGAATGAAATCAAAAGTTGTAAAAAGAATTTTATATTTTTGTGAAGTAAAAAATCTAACTATTGAACAATTAGCTATTAATTGTAATTTGGATTTAAAAAAGTTAAATAATATTTTATTTGGCAAAAATAAAACCATTAGGATTGATACTTTACTAATCATCTGTAATGGTTTAAATATTAGTTTAGTTGAATTTTTTGATAGTGATTTATTTTAAGGTTTGAAGCCATTTATTTATAATAGTTAAAACTTCATCATTAGGTATTTCGTTATTTTTTAATCTAGCTTGAATTAATTTACGATTTTTAACTTCAATAGTTACAAAAGATTTTTTTAAATTATTCTTTTTTCTCATTAAATATATTTGCATTTTATTTTTACTATAGTCTAAAATATAAGTGCTTAAACAATTATTTTGCTGTTTTCCCTCATTAAGCATTTCTTTAACTGAACTTGCTGGTTTAATAATATATTTATCATCTTCATATTTATTTTTAATTAAAGTTTTAGCTAATTTTTTAATTTTTTTATTACATTCTTTATTAACAATAGTATTTTTTTTCTTAAAAACTTCATTATGTGCATTAAATAAATCAAGTGGATATAAAACTTTTTTATCCTTTAAATCATAACCAAGTTCAT
>CANQIN010000022.1 GCA_947623995.1 uncultured Bacilli bacterium
CTCATTAAGACATCATCTCCTTTACTTATTTTTTTCATTTCTTTTATACTTTTGGCATTAAATAGTCTAAAATATTTTATTAATCTATCACTTACACCTACATTATAATTTTCTTTCTTTATTTTGTCAAGATTTATAAAATAGATAATAAAATCATCATCTAATATACCAAATATTTTTCTATCAATATCTAATAGTCCATATTTACTAAATTTTATATCACTAGCCATTTTTCCACAAATATTAACTTGAATGACTCTTTTGGGAAGATATTTTCTACCTCTTTTGATTTGAGTTCCATATATTCTAAAAGCATAGCTTTTACTTTTATTAACTTCTTCTTTTCCTAAAACCGTATAAGCTTCTAGATTAAGTATAACATCTTTAAATTCAGCAACAATGTCACATCTTAACTTTTTATCGTTATATTCAGTTTCAGGCAGCACATCTTCACTTTTAAGTAAGACGTCTTCATGTTTGTATTTAGTGTTAAAAAAGGCATTAATAAAATCAAGAGCATATTCTTCTTTACTAAAAACATGATTAAAACATCGATCATCATATAAAGGGTGAAATTTTTTTGCCATTTAAACAAATCTCCTTTCTGAATCAATTAAAACAAAGAAAAAAATAAATAGCAAAATACCAATTTTGAATTTTTGAATAAAATTGGCTAACAAATTTTCAAAATTGGTCTAGCGAATTTTCAAAATTGGTAGAAAAAATAATACCAATTTTCAATTTTGGTATATTTTTTTATTTTACGTAAATTTACATATCTTTGCGGTTATGCTAAATTATAATTTTCTTTTCTAATATTATTTTTAAATAAAAATAATAAAAGCATTTTATCCTTTACAATTATTATTTTCTTTTGTTATAATACATATAGTTTTCAAGTGAGGAGGAAATTAAGATGGCAAAAAATGATAACAGACAATTTTTAGGTTTAAAATGTTCTCGTTGTGGAAAACAAATTCGCCCGACAATTAAAAATAAGAAAAATACTCCAGATAAATTAGAAATTAAAAAATATTGTCCAAATTGTAGAAGCGTTGTTGTTTTTAAAGAAACAAAATTAGGAAAGTAAGGGGATTTAAAATATGAATATTAATATTAATGATATTAAAAATGGAATGACGATTATTATTGATGGTAATCTTTGTCAAATTATGGAATTTCAACATGTTAAACCTGGTAAAGGTAGTGCTTTTGTAAGAATTAAATTAAAAAATTTAAGAACAGGGGCTGTAGTTGAAAATTCTTATAATACTAATATAAAAATTGAAAGAGCAAGAGTAGAACATAATCCAATGCAATTTTTATATTCAGATGGATCTAATTACGTATTTATGAATACTGAAAGTTATGATCAAATAGAAGTACCAGAAAGTAAATTAGAAAATGAAAAGAAATTCTTAAAAGAAGGTTTAGAAATTCAATTAGATTATTATGAAGGAGAATTACTTGGGGTAACTCTTCCTGAAAAAATTGAATTTGAAGTTATTGAAACTGAACCTGCTGTTAAGGGTAACACCGCAAATAATGCTATGAAAGATGCTAAAATAGAAACAGGATATACTGTTAAAGTTCCATTATTTATTAATCAAGGTGAAAAAATTATTATTTCAACAAGTGATGGTAAATACTCATCAAGAGCTTAAGAGTTTACAAAAAAAATGTAAATTCTTTTTTTATTTTATTTAATATTATATATATTAAGATAGTAATAGAAAGTAGGTATACTATGGAAGATAAAAAAGAAAATAAAACTTTTATAATGGTTTTAATAGGAATAATAGGTTTGTGTTTAATTACAATAGGTTTAACTTATGCATATTGGATATTAACAAAACAACAAACCGGAGAAAATGTAGTAAATACAGCTTGTTTAAATATTAATTTTACAGGAGAAAATGATATAACACTTGATAAAGCATATCCAATGAAACCAGACCAATTAGAAAGTTTTTTAAGCACAGCAACACCATATCATTTTACAATAGAAAATACTTGTAATGATCTAGCAAATGCGACAATTAATTTAGAAAGTTTAAATGCTGGAGTAGCAAAACAATTAAATGATGAATATATCGATGCCATACTTTATGAAAGTGATTATCATAGTAATTTAAATAGTGAAAAACAGTTAAATGAAAGTATGTATAATGATGAAAATAAAGTAATAAGTAGTTCTTTGCATGCTTATCAGTTATACAATTTTGTTTTACAAAAAGGAGAGACTAAAAGTTTTAATTTATTACTTTATATGGATCCAAATACCCCAATGGAAACTGCCAATATGAATGCAACATGGAAAGGAAAAATAACTTTAAGCGCAGGATATAAAGAAGAACCAACTGCTAATTTAAATGGCTTAATAGTACCAGTAGTAGAAAGTGGAGATGGATTATATGCAGTAAGTCATGATGTAAGTGAAATAAGTACCGATTGGAATCAAACAGAATATCGTTATGCTGGTTTAAACCCAAACAATTATGTATCATTTAACAATGAAAAATGGCAAATCATTGGCTTAGTAAATGTTCAAACAGATAAGGGAATAGAACAAAGAATTAAAATAATCAGACCATATACTAGTTGGAAAGAGGATTTTCATGATTATTATTGGGATTATAATCAACTGAATGATTGGAATAAGTCAACGTTAAAAGATATGTTAAATGGCATATATTATGAAGGCAAAATTGGTGAATGTTATACATATAGTGGTTTAGAACAATGTGATTTTACGGAAAATAGTAATGGAATAAAAGGCTTAAATCAAACAGCAAGAGATATGATTGACAGTGATGTTATATGGACTTTAGGAGGAACAGCAGAATTAAATGGTTTAATAAAACAGTGGTATGAATATGAAAGAAATACTAATGTTCATGAAGGAAATCAATTTTTGTGGAGTAACGAAACTGATGTAGGAGAAAAGCATAATGGAATAGGACTAATATATCCAAGTGATTTTGGCTATGCTGTTGGTGGAAGTATAAGAGACAATTGTTTACGTACAGAAATAAATAATTGGCGAGGTATCAATTGTATCGATGAAGATTGGCTTGAAAATGGTGATAATTGGACATTAACACCAGATTTATCAACTGAGAATTATGTATTTTATATTGATGAATATGGTCCAGTAAAATGGGATACTTCAAATAATGATTTTTCAGTCTATCCAACTCTATATCTAAAATCTTCAGTTAAAATAACTCCTAATCCTCATCAAGAACAACCCTATGGAACTGTAGATAATCCTTTCCAATTATCAGTTCAATAAAATTTTAACTTAACTTTGTCTAAATGATATTAGTTAAGTTTTTTATTTTGACTTATTGCTAGAATTTGTTTTTTTTGATATCCTTAAGATGGTGATAATATGAAGTATCGTTGTAAAATATGTAATTCAATTTTTATGGATAAAGATGTATCTTGTTGTCCTTTTTGTTTTAGTCCTAAAAGTTTTATTGAAGAAGTAGATGAAGAAATTAATGAACAAAAAAATCTTTTCCTTCATGCGGTTAAAGTAAGTGAAGAAAATCCTGGTATTATGCGTGATAATACTAAATGTATTGATTGCGGTCTTTGTCGTGATACATGTAAGAATATGTGTGGCTTAGATTTTTTAGAAGATACATCTCGTTGTCTTTCTTGTGGACAATGCGTTCTTACTTGTCCAACTAATGCTTTAAAACCAAAAAATTCTTACCTTAAAGTTAAAGAATTATTAAAAAATAAAATTGGGATATGTTACACATCTCCAGCTGTAAGAGTAAGTATTGGCGAATTTTATGGTTATCCTGCTGGTAGTTTTATGCAAGGTAAGTTAATTGCCTTGTTAAAAAAATTGGGTTTTAAATATGTTTTTGATACAACTTTTGGGGCTGATCTTACGATTATGGAAGAAGCTACTGAATTAGTTGCTCATTTAAAAAATAATAGTGGCGAGCCTTTATTTAGTTCTTGTTGTCCTGCTTGGGTAAAGTATGCTCATAATGAATGTCCCGAGCTTGAACCATTTATTTCTACTTGCAAAAGTCCAATTGCTATGCAAGGTGCGGTAATAGAAAAATATTTTTTACCAAAAATTAATAAAAATAAAGCAGATGTAGTAACTGTTGCTATTACTCCTTGTACGGCTAAGAAAATGGAAATTAAATTAGAAGGAATCTTTGGTACTGATGAAGTAATAACAATTTCTGAGTTAGTAGAATGGGCTAAAATGGAAGGCATTAATTTTAATAGTTTAGAAGACTTGGAATATGACTCATTATTTGGTGAAGGAAGTGGTGCCGGCGTTATTTTTGGTGCTAGTGGGGGAGTTTGTGAAGCAGCCCTTAGAACTGCTTATCACATGATAACTAATAAAGATTTAGAAAATATTGAATTTACTGATGTGCGTGGTTTAAAAAATGTTAAAGAAGCAAGTATTTTAATTAATGGTGAAGAAGTAAATGTTTTAGTAGTTCATAAAATTAAAGAATTAAGTAAAGTTTTAGAAAAGTTAAAAGAAAGAGAAAAGACTTATCATTTTATTGAAGTTATGAATTGTGAAGGTGGATGTGTTGGTGGTGGAGGACAACCGAAAACCACTGAAGATGCTGCTTTAAAAGTTAAAGAAGCAAGAGCTTTAGGTTTATATTCTCGTGATAGTTCTAAAAAACTTCGACTTAGCTATCAAAATCCCGATATTATTAGAATATATTCTGAATATTTAAAGTATCCAGGAAGTGATATTGCTAAAGAAATTTTACATAAATGTAAAGAGAGTGTCAAAAATTAAAATATTTAAAAAATAAAGGTGTTAGAGCCTTTACTTTTTTTATGCTTTTTTGTATTATTATGGTGAGCAGTGGTAAACTGTGGGAGAAAGTGGGGGGATACTGATGTTTATGGGTGAATATCATCATTCAATTGATGAAAAAGGCCGACTTGTAATCCCAACTAAATTTCGCATGAAGTTAGGTAATGAATTTATAGTAGCGCGAGGTATAGAAAAATGTTTATACATTTATGCTAAAGATGATTGGAACAATGTTGTTTCTAAACTAAATACCTTACCATTTACTAAAAAGGATGCTCGTGATTTTATTCGTAGCTTTTTTTCCGGAGCCACTGACTGCATATTTGATCGCCAAGGAAGAGCGATGATTAACTCTATTTTATGCAAATATGCCAATTTAACCAAAGAATGTGTTATTATTGGAGCCAATGACCGTATTGAGATTTGGGATAAAGATGCATGGAATGACTTCTTAGCAAGTAGTGAAGAAAAATTAAGTGACTTAGCAGAAAACTTATTTATGGAGTAAATTATGAAACATTATACGGTTTTAAAAAATGAGTCGATCGAAGGACTTGCTATTAAAGATGATGGAGTATATGTTGATGCCACTTTAGGCTATGCAGGGGATTCAAAAGAAATTTTAAAAAGAATAAAAAAGGGTATGCTTTTCGCCTTTGACAAAGACTTAAGTGCCATCAACTATTCCCATAAAATTTTAAAAGATGTGGGTGATAACTTTAGATTAATTCATAGTGATTATGTCTTAATGAAAAAAAAATTAGCTGAATTCGGGATTAATGAAGTAGATGGAATCTTATTTGACCTTGGAGTATCTTCTCCTCAATTAGATGAAAATCGTGGTTTTAGTTTTATGAGAGATGAAGAGCTTGATATGAGAATGGATTTATCTAGTAAATTAAATGCTAAAGATGTAGTTAATAATTATTCATATGAAGAATTAAGAAATATTTTTTATCTTTATGGTGAAGAAAGTAAAAGTAATTTAATTGCTAAAAAAATAGTTCAAGAAAGACAAGATAAAAAAATATTAAGAACTTTAGAATTAGTCGAGGTTATTAAGAATGCTGTTGGTTCTAAATACTTTTATGATAATCATCCGGAAAGAAAAATATTTCAAGCGATTAGAATAGAAGTAAATGATGAATTAAATCATTTAGAACAAGCTTTAGAAGATGCTATAAATCTTCTAAAACCCCAAGGAAGAATTGTGGTTATATCTTTTCATTCTAAAGAAGATAAAATTGTTAAAAATATTTTTAAAAAATATAGTGAAGTTGATTCTTTAGTAAAAGGTTTACCAGAGATTCCTGAAGAATATTTACCAAAATTAAAAATAATTAATAAAAAAGTTATTTTACCAAGTGAAGAAGAATTAAAAGAAAATAGCCGAAGTAAAAGTGCTAAATTAAGAATAGCTGAAAGGATTTAGATAAGATGAAAAAACCAAAAATTAAAACTTATAAATATTACAGAGGAGAAAGATTGTTAATAAAACTAATTATCTTTCTTTTGATAGCGTTACCTATTTGTACGGTTTTAACTAAAGCAGTCTTATCTGAAACTAATATTTCGGTTGAACAATTAAAAGATAAAATAGAAGATCAAGAGGGAAAAAATGAATCTTTGAGTATGCAAATTGATGAATTAGCAAGTTTAGATAAAATCCAACAGGTTGCAGATGAACAAGGATTGTCTTATAATAATACTAATATTAAAAATATTAATGAATAGGACGGATTATAGTGAAAAAGTTTAGAAGAATTTTAAAAATTCATTTAAATGTTAAACTGACCATGCTAATAGTCGGTCTTTTTTTCGTTGCTATTATTGCCAAACTTTCTTATGTAGTAATTAGTTCTAATGTTGATGGGATTAATTTAACCGAATTTGCTAATAGTCGTAATACAGCCAAAGAAACTATTTATGCTGAGAGGGGTACTATTTATGATATTGAAGGCAATCCTTTAGCTAAAAATGCTAATTCTTATAATATTATTGCTTTTTTATCGCCTTCAAGAACAACAGATATGAATGAACCACATCATGTAGTTGATAAAGAAATGACAGCAAATAAGTTATGTGAGGTATTAGCTAGTGATGAAGCAAAGAAAAAAAGTTGTCTAGCTGATTTAACGGGTTATTTAAATCAAGATTTATATCAAGCTGAATTAGGACCTTGGGGAAAAGTTAGTGAAGAAGAAAAAAGAAAAATAGAAAGTTTAGAACTTCCAGGAATTTCTTTTCAGACCTTAGCTAAAAAACGACAATATATTAATTCTTCATGGGCTAGTTATATCCTAGGTTATGCAAGAACTGATGAAGATGGTAATATTAAAGGCGAACTTGGTGTTGAAGGATATTTTGATGATAAATTAAAAGGGACTGATGGTTTTGTTGAGTATCAAAAAGATGCTTATGGTTATCAAATGGCTAATACTCCAGAAAATAGAAGTGAAGCTATATCTGGTAGTGATATTTATTTAACAATTAATAGTGATATTCAAAATGTTTTAGAAAATGCCATTGCTACGTTTTCAAAAGGAAATACTATGGATTGGGCTTTAGTGGCTGTGATGGATGCTGAAAATGGTAATATTGTTGGAGCAGCAACGAATCCAAGTTTTAATCCAAATAATTTAGAAGGATTAAATAATTATTTAAATCCTTTAGTAGGATATCAATATGAACCAGGAAGTACCATGAAAACTTTTAATTGGATGGCAGCTATGGAAAATGGCATCTATAATGGTGAAGATAAAGTTTTATCTGGTTCAATGAAATTAAGTGATGGAACTTTAGTAAATGACTTTTATAAACCTGGGTGGGGTATGATTAGCTTTGATACAGCATATGCTTATTCATCCAATGTTGGAGCCGCGACTTTAGCTTTAAAACTTGGGGCTTCTAAGTTAACTGATTTTTATAATTTATGTGGATTTGGTTCTAAAACAGGAATTAGCTTACCAGCTGAAGAAGATGGGGTAATTGATTTTTATTATGAATCAGAACTTGCTAATGCTAGTTTTGGCCAAGGTATTATGGTAACCCCAATTCAAATGCTTCAAGGTTTAAGTATTATTGCTAATGATGGAGTAATGTTAAAACCTCAAATTGTAAGTAAAATAGTTGATCAAGATGGCAATGTTACTTTTGAAGCTGAAAGAACTGAAGTAAGTCAAGTAACATCTAAAGAAACAGCTAAAAAAATGCGTGATTTAATGCATAAAGTTGTTTATGATGGTTTTGATTATAATTTAGTTTATGCGCCTAAAACAATTGAATTAATTGGTAAAACAGGAACAGCTGAAATAGCTAGTGAAACAGGAGGATATATGACTGGTTATAACGATTATGTTAGAAGTTTTGCCGGAATGTTTCCTTATGAAAATCCTAAATATATTATTTATTTTGCAACCAAAAGAAATACAGGAGGAGATATTCCCACAACTGTTTCAACATTAGTAGATGATATAGCAAGAGTAACTAATTTAGTTAATTCTAAAAATGATGTTGATAATTCTAAAATAATCGAAATACCACAATATATTAATACAACAGTTGATTTTGTAAGTGAAGATACTAAAAAGAAAAACATTACGGCAATTATTATTGGTAATGGTAAAAACGTTATTAATCAGTATCCACCTACAAATACCAAAACCGTTGATACTAGTAAAATTTTTATTAAAACAGATGGTACTGAAATAAAAATGCCTGATGTAGTTAATTGGAGTACTAATGAAATAATAAGATACTGTAATTTTATAGGTTTAAATTATACTTTAAAAGGCTATGGTAAAGTAAAAAGTACAAGTATCCCTAAAGATAATGTAATAGATGTTAAAACAATGAATATTGAAATCGAATTAGGATAAATTATTTTAGTGACTTTTAAAAGAATTTTTAGTATAATTTTTTAAGAAAGAGGGCTTAAGTAATGAAAAAAATACCATATGGCATAATAAATTTTAAATTATTAATTGAAGAAGATTATTATTATGTAGATAAAACAATGTATTTAGAAAAATTAGAAAATGTAGGAAAAACTTTATTTTATTTAAGACCTGGAAGATTTGGTAAAAGTTTATTTACAAGTGTATTATATTATTACTATGATATAAATGGTAAGGATTTATATAAAAAATTATTTAAAGAAACATATGTTTATCAAAATCCAACTAAAGGAAAAAATAATTATTATATTTTAAAATTTGATTTTTCAGGAATAAATGAAAATAAGGAAAATGAAGAATTAATTGAAAGTTTTAAAGCTTGTGTTATTTTAGGAATAAATGATTTTATAGATAGATATAATATAAAATATGAATATAATAAAGATATACCAGCAGATGATATGTTAAAATATTTTTTAAATTTTATTCAAGGCTTAAAATTAGAACATAAGATATATATAATAGTAGATGAATATGATAATTTTACGAATGCTATATTAGAAGGAAGTGCTGATAAATTTATAAAGATTGTAACAGGAACAGTTAAAAGTTTCTATGCCAATATTAAAATATTTATAAAAGAAGGAACAGTAGAAAGATTTTTTGCAACAGGAATATGTCCAATAACATTAGATAGTATGACAACAGGATTTAATATAGCAACTGATATATCAACAGATATAAGGTTTAATAATATGATAGGTTTAACTCATAATGAAGTTAAAAAATTATTAGATGAAATTGTTTTAGAAAAAGATAGAGAAGAAATTTATAATTTGATGATAAAAAATTACGATGGTTATTTATTTAATGAAGAAGCTACTGAAAGAGTATTTAATGCAACATTAACAATGTATTTATTAAATTACTATGAAGATTTTAAAAAAATACCAAAAGAATTAATGGATAAAAATATTGTAACAAATTATGGAAAAATTGGAAAATTATTAAAGCTAAAAGAAAATGATTATTATAATGAAATAATTGATGAATTATTAAAAAATGATGAAATAACTGGGGAGTTACAAAATAATTTTAATTTAGAATTGGATATAAGTAAAAATGATTTAATAAGTTTATTATATTATTTTGGTTATTTAACAATAGGTGAAGATAATTTTGGCTTAATAAAATTTAAAGTACCAAATAAAGTAATGAAGGAAGCCTATAATAATTATTTTATTGAACTGTTAAAAATAGCAAATATTCAAATAGATTCAGTTAAGATAAGAGATATAATAGAAGAAATAGTAATGGAAAATAAAATAGAGAAGTTAAATAAATATGTTGAAGAAATATTAAAGTTAAGTGATAATCGAATTTTTATGAAATTTGATGAAAAGTATATAGAAGTAATTTATTTTAGTTTATTAATGAAGAATAATTATTTTGATGTATATACAGAATATCCTAATAAAAATGGTTATATAGATGTTTATTTAAAAAGTAAGAATGAGTTAATGAAGAAAAATATAATGATTGAACTAAAATATATTAAGAAGAAAGATTATAATGAAAAATTATTAAAAGAAAAAATAAAAGAAGGAAAGAGTCAATTAGAAAGTTATAGTAAAGATGAAAGAATAAATAATGCTTTAAAATATCTTGTTGTTTATGTTGGGAATGATTTAAAAATTTTAGATTTAGTGTAAAGATAAATAAATTTTCTTATCAATTATTAATTAAAAAAGCCTATTGAAAGAATACAGGCTTATTAGTAGAAATTTTGGTTTCTACTTTTTTTATTGGTGTTTCAATTTTTTTAGTTACTTTTGATGTCGTTGTTTTAGGTTTTTCCATAAAAACTTTGGCAACTTTAAATGCCTCTTTAGCGTTCTTAACCATTGGTTTTGCTTTCATATATAAGGGTATAACTTGATTAGCAAAATTTAGAGTTCTATTTATTCTTCCTATCATACTTGTTAAAGTTAACGCTCTTCCTGGATACATAAGACCACTTCCTATAATATTTTATGTTAAACTTAAAAAAATAGATAATGCAAATATATTGTAAAAATAAAAGTTCTTTGTTAAGATTAAATAAAGGATTTGAGATAATGATAAATGTTATAGTATTAATTATAGGTTTTATATTAGGGATATGTTTTGATTATATTGGTAGTAAATTACCATTAAAAAAAAGTGAAAGAAATTTTAAATTTAGTATTTTAACTATTATTATTGGTATATTAAATAGTATTTTATCATTATTCTTTTATAATTATTATGGTTTTGGTTATAATTTTATTATAAGTATTGTTTTAAGTTCTTTATTAATTTTAATTTTTATTAGTGATATTAAATATTTTATTATTTTAGATTCTCCATTAATTATTAGTTTTATAATTATTTTTATAAGTAAATGGTTCTTTTTTGATTTAAAAACTTCATTATTAAGTATCTTAGATGGTTTAATTTTATTTTTATTTATGTTATTAGTTGGTTATTTAGGCACTAAATTATTTAAAAAAGAAAGTCTAGGGGGCGGAGATATAAAACTATCTTTTATTATTGGTTATACCCTAGGACTTCCTTTAGGCTTTACTTCTTTAGCATTATCTACTTTTCTTGCCTTACCATATGCTTTATACAGTATGTTTACAAATAAAGAACATGAAGTTGCTTTTGGACCATTTTTAATTTCAGCATTATGGATGGTATTTATATTTACTGATAAATTTACTAATTTAATTAATTTTTTATTTAAATAATGTTATAATGACTTAAAGGAAGTGATTATTTTGAGTTTGTGGATTGTATGGTTAATAGTTGTTATTTTGTTAGTTGTTATCGAAGCAATGACTGTTAATTTAGTTACAATTTGGTTTATTATTAGTGGAATTATTACCATGTTTTTATCTTTTTTCTTAAATGATTTAATTAGTCAATTTGCGGTTTTTGTTTTATTAGGTATTTTATTAATGCTTTTAACTAAACCTTTTTTAGAAGAATTAAAGAAGAATAAAGAAGAAAAATTAAATTTAGAAAGGATTATTGGGATGGAAGGTGTGGTTATTAAAGAAATTAAGAAAAATGTTGTTGGTGAAGTAAAAGTTGATGGTAAAATATGGTCTGCTATTGCCGATAAAAAAATAACTGTTGACTCTGATGTTATAGTAGAAGAAATTCATGGTGTTAAGTTATTGGTTTCTAAAGTAAAGAAAAATAAAAAGTAAAGGAAGTGGGATATGAATATTTTAATTGCTTTATTAGTATTAGTTGGAATTATTGTAATTCCGTGTGTAAAGATTGTTCCTCAATCTAAAGCTTATGTTATTGAAAGGTTAGGTTCTTATTATAAAACTTGGAAAAATGGTTTACAATTTAAGATACCATTTATAGATAGAATTAGTAATATTGTAACTTTAAAAGAAATAGTTAAAGACTTTGATCCTCAACCGGTAATAACTAAAGATAATGTTACTATGCAAATTGATACAGTTGTTTATTTTCAGATAACGGATCCTAAATTATATACTTATGGGGTCGAATATCCTATAAGTGCAATTGAGAATTTAACAGCAACTACTTTAAGAAATATAATTGGTGAATTAGAACTTGATGAGACTTTAACTAGTAGAGATGTTATAAATACCAAAATGAGGAGTATTTTAGATGAAGCAACAGACCCTTGGGGTATTAAAGTAACAAGAGTTGAAGTTAAAAATATTTTACCGCCTAAAGATATTCAAGAAGCAATGGAAAAACAAATGCGTGCTGAACGTGAACGAAGAGAAAAAATCTTACAAGCCGAAGGGGAAAAGAAAAGCAGTATTTTAATTGCTGAAGGTGAAAAAGAAAGTGCTATTTTAAGAGCTGAAGCTGATAAAGAAGCAAGAATAAAAAGAGCTGAAGGTGAAGCTGAAGCCCTACTTAAAATGAAACAAGCCGAAGCAGATGGAATCAAAATGCTTAAAGATGCTAAAGCTGATAATGCTGTACTAAGATTAAAAAGTTATGAAACTTTAAGTAAGTTATCTAGTGGGGAAGCAACTAAAATAATTATTCCAGCTGAATTAAGTAGTATTGCCTCATTTGGTACTGTTTTATCTGAAACAATAAAGAAAGACAAATGAAAGTAACGCATGAATTAGAGCCATTTTATAATGATAATTCTAAAATCTTAATATTAGGTTCGATCCCAAGTATCAAATCAAGAGAATTAGGTTTTTATTATATGCATCCATCTAATCGTTTTTGGCAAGTTTTAGAAAAAGTTTTTGATGAAAAAATAATTGATAAAAAAACTTTTTTAATAAAACACCATATTGCTTTATGGGATGTAATTAAAGAATGTGATATAAAATCATCTTCTGATAGCACTATTAAAAATGTTGTTGTAAACGATATTAACGAATTATTAAATAAAACTAAAATTGATAAAATTTTTACCACAGGAAGTAAAGCCAATATTTTATATCAAAAATATCTTTATCCACAAACTAAAATTAAAAATATTGCTTTACCATCAACATCAAGCGCTAATGCTAAAATGAATTTAGAAACTCTTGTTAAGGAATATATGGCTATTAAATCGTAAAATTTTGCTTGTTATTATCCCTTTCTAGTGCTATAATCTTTTTTAGAAACAAGGAAGGGAGGGATTATATATATGAATTCAAATAAAGTAATTGTTAAAGATGGAAATATTGACAACGCATTAAGAAAATTTAAAGTAAAATTTGCTAAAAGTGGTGTCCCTTCTGAACTTAAGAAAAGAAAACATTATGAAAAACCTGGCGTAAAGAGAAGAAATGCAAAAAAAGAAATGATTAAGAACGCAAGAAAACATCGTCGTGATTAATCTTTTTTTTGACTTTTTTTGTCGAATAGATATTTCTTTTTTTGATTATTTGTTACACTATCTTTGGTGATTGCGGTGGAACTTTATTATCAAAATGAAACCTTATTTGTCGATATTAATTCTTCATTAGATTTAGAAGATATGGAAAGTTTAAAAAATAAAATTTTTAGAATAGTTGATGATTATGATATTGACAATATTGTCTTAAAAAATAATACTCATCAATTATTAAATAGTTATTATTTAAGAAAAATAAAACAAGAATATCGAAATCGATATCAAGGCAGAATGTATATTAAATAGTATTTTTTAAAACTTTAGTGTATAATTAATTTGTGATAGCGATGAAGAGAATGTGTATCAAAAAAGATAATAATATTTTAGTAAGTAACTTTTTAGATGATTTTTTTGATCCTAAAGAAGTTTATATTCCCATTATTGATCAAGCCAGTTTAAATATAAAAACTAAGACTGTTAAAAAAGGGGAATTACTATTTTCTAATTCTAATAAAAAATTATTTAGTCCAATTAGTGGAACTTTAAAAAATATTGTAACAATAAATAATCAAAAATATCTAATAATTAAAAATAACTTTAAAGAAGAACAAAGAAAGAAAAATAAGAAAAAATTAAAATATGAAAAAGAAGAAATATTAGAGTTAATTAATAAATATTATCCGGAATTTAATTTAGAAAAAGTAAGTGATATCTTATATTTTAAAGTTTTAAATGATGATATTTATAATGCTAATAATAAATTTATCTTTGCTAAATATCTTGACGATATCTTAGATGTTTTAGATATTATAAGAGAAATGTATGGTTTCATCGAAGTAAAAATTTTGTTAAAAGAAAATGATTCGGAAAGTATTAGTTTATTTTCTAATATTTTAGGTAGATATCCTTTTATATCAATAACCCTTTTACCAGACATTTATCCTATTGCTCATAATTTACTTTTAGAAAAACATTTTAATACTAAAATGAGTATAGTTGATGTAGATAATATTTTAAATATTTTATATGCTATTTTTTATCATCAACCTTTCTTAGAATGTTATATAACCATAAGTGGTAATATTTTAAATAGAGAAGTTATTAAAGTAAAAAAAGGAACTAATTTAAATGAAATTTTAAAACGTTTAGAAATTACCAATAAAAAAGCTCATATAAATAATATCTTAAATCGAAGTATTGATATTAACAATTTAATTATAGATGAAAAAATTAAATCAATATTATTTTTAGAAGAAACTGAAAAAGAAAGACCTTGTATTTCTTGCGGCAAATGTCTTAAAGTTTGTCCAATGGGCTGTGAACCAATCTTAAATAAAAGAATGGCTAAATGTATTTCTTGTGGCTTATGTGAATATGTTTGTCCAAGTTTTCTAAAGTTAAGGAGGCAAGAAAATGAATGCACATTTAAACAAAAAGATTAAAACTGATAATTTAATTTGGTTTCTTCTTTTACTTTCACTAGCAATATTTGGTTTTTATAAAAATGGTTTAAGTTATTATTTTAGTAAACAATTATCTTTAATAGAAGCAATAAAACCTTTAATTTTATCAATAAGTGGTCTATTAAGTGGAATATTAGTTGATTTAATAATCTATCATAAATTAGAAAAAAATTATTTATTAGGTTTTTTAATATCAATTACTTTACCATGTGAATTATCTATTTTAATTTCTAGTATCGTTATTTTTATCATTTTATTTATTATTGATAAATTTAAAATAACTATTTCACCCTTATTTATAACGGCAATTTTATTAATATATTTTGGACAGGCTAATTTTTATAATCCAATAGAAGGTAAGATGCCAATTTTTTATCAAACAATTGATGTCTTTTTAGGAAGAAGTATTGGTGGTGTTGGAATAACTAGTATTATTTTAATGATTATTAGTTTAATTATTTTATGTACAAGATTTTATTATAAAAAAGAAATATCTTTTATAACTATAGGAACATATTTTTTATTAACATTAATCTATTCGCTTAGTAAATCAGATGCTAATTTATTTTTAAATTTATTAAATTCATCAGTTATTTTTGTATCAATCTTTTATATGCCATTTAATAATTATTCACCCATAAAATATAATTATCAAATTATCTATGCAATTATAGGTGGTATTTTAATTTTTATAGGTACTTTTTTTATTAATAATCTAACTGGGGCTTTTATTGGAGGTTTTCTAGCTAATATTTTATTTTATTTAATAGAAATTTTGTCGAAAAATAAGAAGTTTATTGCAAGTTAATAATTTTTAAATATAATAAGAATTGCTTAAAAGACAAAAACTCCTAGAAGGAGTTTAAAATGAAAAAAAATAATAATAATCGAAAAAAAGGGGGACTAGTTTTATTAGGAGTATCTCTACTTTTGTCTTTAATTGGCATGAAAGAGACAAAAGCCTTAGATCTTAATTTAAAAAATGAACAACCATATAATTACACTTATACAAATAATGGTAAACAATATCCTTTTTACTTAGCTAGTAATATAGAAGATAACATGCCAATATTTCAAGAAAGAGGTAATGCAGCTTTTGTTGATACATCAACATATATTAAAAGAAATGAAAGACTTTTTATGGAACCATTTGAACTAAATGCTTTATATTTAACAACTAATGGTGACAAAGCATCTACTGATAATTTAGATAAACGTCTTGCTATGCAATTATATATTTTTGAAAATTTTGCTAAATCAAATAAAGATACCATATCATTTTCTTTTGATACTAATAAATATCATCAAATAAGTGAAGAATTATTAAAACAAGGTCAAGAAATGATAGAAGAAAAAAAGTTTTCTTATGAAGTAAAACAAGGAGAATGGACTTATATTCCTAAAGAATGGGAAGGTAAATATCATATTGATGATAACTGTCCTTTTGAAATAAGAGAAGAAGAAGATGGTTTTTATATTAAAGGAAATAAATTAGGTAAATTTACAACCGATATTGATATTGAAGACTATAAAGAAGATGGGTATTATTTTGATTCAAATCATCCAACTAGATCAAATTATACTGAAGTAATCAAGCCTTGTACAGCCTTAACAACTTTAGAAATTAATGTTGTGCCAGCTATTTTTAATATTCATTTTCCAAGTGATCAAATAGGATATGATTTAGAAATAGCAAGTGAATCTTTAAAAAATGAACAAGTAGTTTATAACTTTAAAGTTCATGATGATTATGATCTAAAAGAATTTAGTATAACTAAAAAAGATGGTACTAAATTAACAATTAATAATAATTCATTTACAATGCCCAATGAAGATGTTTATATAAATATTGAGGTTTCTAAAAAAATTCATAATATTAAAATCGAAAATAGTGAAGGAATTGAAATTGATTGTTTAGAAAATGCTAAAGTAGGAGATAAAGTAAAAATTAATGTTAAAGTATTAGATGGATATGAAATTACTAATCTTTATATAAATAATAAAGAAGTTAATTTAAAAGATTTATCATTTATTATGCCTAATGAAGATGTCTTAATAACAAGTAAAATAAAAAAGAAAATTTATAAAATTGAAAATAATAATGAAAATGTTAATGTTGAAATCTTAAATGAAAGTGAATTCGGAAAATTAGTAACTTTTAAAGTTATGCCTTTTGAAAATTATGAAATTACAGGTATAAAAATCATTGATGAAAAAGGTAATGAAATAAAATTTAATAATAATTCTTTTGAAATGCCAAAATCAAATGTTAAAATAATAGTAACAGTTAAAAAGAAAACTTATAAAATAGAATGGAGTGCTGTCAAAGTTGATGTTGATATGGTTACTGAAGCATCTTTTGGTGAGATTGTTAAAATAAATGCTAAGCCCCAAAATATTTATCAAAAAGTAAAATATCAAATATTAGATGCTAATGGTAATGAAATAACTGCACATAATGATGCTTTTATAATGCCAAATTCTAATGTTACAATATCATTTTTAATGACTCGTTATGTTGTTGATATAAATTTTATAAATGCTAGTGATGGTTCTAATATGCATAGAGGCTATGAAGTAGAAGCTGGAGAAATAATTGAAATGCCATATTTTGATGGCTATACTGTTAAATTAAAAATTGGAAATAATGAATATAAAGAAATTACTGATAAATATTATTTGGCAGATACCGATTTAGATTTTTACTATTTTAAAGATTCAGAAAGTGAATATAAATTTGAAGACATTCCTAATACGTATGAAAGTGGTTTTGAACCGTTGTTTGGGCTTCTTACCATTGCCATGGCATTCTTCCTTAAAAAATATTTGTTTTCTTAGTTTAATTTTAATTATTATTGGTCCGTATGCCTATCATAAATCTTATCAAAAAATAATTGAAATTAAAGCTTTTGCTGGTGAAAATATTTCACTTTTAGTTATTCCAAGAATAGCCTTTACTAAACCATTTTTTCCTAACGATAATGAAAAAAATAACTTAACAACAGGGATAATGAGTATTAAAAATAATAATCATTTACTTTTAGCTAGTCATTCAGGAGAGGGAATACACTCTTATTTTAAAAAATTAGAAGAGTTAAAAATTGGTGATGAGTTTTTTATTAAAGAGAATAATCAAGAAAGAAAATATCAAATCATTGCAGTTAATTATAAAGATAAAGATGGTAAATTATCTTACCAAAGTAAGGAAGATAATTTGGTTATATTAATAACTTGTAGCAAAAAGGTTTTAAATAAACAAGTATATTTTGTTGGTAAAAAAGTGTAAAAAATGCTATTATATGTAAAAAAATGCTAAAATTAGCATTTTTTTTGAGTTAAAAAAAGGAAATTGACCCCTTAGGGGTAATATATAATATTAGAAAGGAAAAAAGGTTGAAAATAAAAATTAAATTTTAAGACACGCCAAAAATCGTCAATGAAGACGTTAAAATAAGCAAACAATT
>CANQIN010000023.1 GCA_947623995.1 uncultured Bacilli bacterium
ACCAAAGAATCATTAACAAAAATTCAAGATAAAATGCGAGTGCGTTGTATGGAATCTTTTAACAAAGAATATCAAGTGAATTATCAATTAAAGACTAAATTAAAAGGTAGAAATCGAGATTATCATATAACTGAAATGGAAAACTATCAAAAGATAAAAAAATCTATTGAAATACACCAAAATAATTTAAAAAGTGCTAAAGAAAAAACAGAAAAATTATCTAATAATATTTCTGAAATTAAAGAAATTCTTGAAGGTTTAAAAGCAAAAGGGTTTATTAAAAATCAGTTAGTTATAGATGTTAAAGATCGAGATAAGGCAATCGTTTTTATAGATCTAATAGATAAAACTATTGCTGAATATCAAAATATTCAAGAGTTATTCGTTACTTTAAAAGAGATTAGTAATGAGTTAATTAATAATCGGCAAAGATTAAATTTATTAACAAAAAATAACGAATCACTTAATCAAGAAGTTGATAAATTAAATGAAAATATCGAGGAAAAGGAAAATGAAATCCAAGAATTAAAAGAAGAAAATCATTCTTTAAAATCAACACTTGAACATTTTAAAGATATGATTTATCGATTAGTTCAATTTCTAATGGATAAAATTTTTGTTAAAAAAGACAAAAGATATAAAGAATTTGCTAAAGAATTATATGAACATGGTGCTTTAGATAAAGATAATTTTGAGATAATTTCAAATCAAAAAAAATTAAGTGAGTTAAAAGATTATGCAAAAGAAAAAGATGATATCGAGTATTAACTCTTTTTATCATCTTTTATTTTACATTTTGGACATTTACCTACTTTTTTTCGATTAAGTAATGTAGATTCATAACTATGACCATTTTTACATAAAAACCAATATTTCCGATTATTGCTTCCAGCCATTACATCACTTGGCGTTATAGGATAATTTTTATTATAATCCCATTCTTCCGCAATTTCTGGATGTGTTGTTGCTAAATCATTGTATCCTGCTAAAAGTTTTTTATTAGAACAATATGGACATCCAGTAAGCATTCTTGTTCTATTGGTTAAGAATGTTTGATATGAGTGACCATTAGGACATTTCCACCACACTTTTTTTGAGCTCCCTGATGTAATCTCGTCAATTTGAAAATTATTTTTTTCGTAATCAAATTCATCTATTAAATATTTTCGATTGTTGTTTATGCACCAAGTCTTCAAATCATTATATCCTTTCAATACTTGTTTATTGGCACATATTGGACAATTATTACCACATACTCTTCGGCTTACCGATATTTTCCATTCATGTCCCTTAGAACATTTCCACCAATATTTTTGAGTGCTACCTGCAAGAACATTTTCAGGTTTTAAACCATTATTTTTTTCATAATTCCATTCTTTTGCAATATTTGGATAAAGTGTAACCAAATCATTATATCCTATTAATAATTTTTGATTTGCACATATTGGACATCCTGTCCCTCTATTTCTTGCATCAATGCTAGCTTGCCATTCATGTCCTTTAGAACATTTCCACCATACTTTATAACTACTCCCTATATCAAAAAATTCAGGATTTAAATTTTTGTTTTTTTCGTAATTCCATTCTTTTAAAAGAGCTTTGTTGCAGAAAGCTAAGGACTTCTTTTTTTCTAATGTTTTAACAAATGTGAGAATTTTTGTATTATCTCTTTTTAAATCAAAGTTTAATTCTAATTGTGTATTATATCTTAAATTTAAAATTTCAAAAACAATTTTTAGTACTTCATCTAAATTTTCATAATTATATCTAGGTTTGTAATAAATGATATCCTTTTTCTTATCATAATAGTTTGAAGTTGCTTCTTTAATTCTTATAATTTTTATTCCATTTTCTTTAAGAAACATATCTTTTGATCTTTCTTTCTCAAAAGATTTATTTGTATTATGATAATATATACCATCATATTCTATACCGACTAATAAACTTGGAATAAATATGTCTATTTCTTTTCCTTCAAATTTATATCTATTTTCAACAGGAATTTGTTGGCTTAAGTAAAAATTAATAATTTGCTCTGGATATGAAGTTTGAATTTCAGAACTGCAAATTGGACATCCCGTTCCTTTATGTCTATTATTTATACTTGCTTGCCATTCATGCCCTTTAGAACATTTCCACCACACTTTTTTATTTACTGCTGATAGAATCTCATCTGGGTTAATATCTTTATTTCTTTCATAATTCCATTCTTTCATTAATTCTGGATGAGTTTTTTTGAAATCATTTTCTCCTTTTAATACATATCTTCCTGAACAATATGGGCATCCCATACCACTTACTCTTGAATAAATGTTTGCTTGCCATTCATGCCCCTTAAAACATTTCCACCATACTTTTTTATGAGAACCTGCCATAAAATTTTCTGGTTTTAAATTTTCGTTTTTTTTGTAATTCCATTCTTTTGCAATATTTGGGTAAAGAGTTGCCAAATCATTTTCTCCTTTTATTACATATTTTCCAGAACAATACGGACATTTTGCACCTCTTGTGCGATTACATATATAAGCTTCCCATTCATGCCCTTTAGAACATTTCCACCACACTTTCTTGTTAGTTTTTGCAGATATTTGATCAGGTTTTAAATCATTATTTTTTTCATAATTCCATTCTTTTGCAAGATTTGGATACAGAGTTTTCAAGTCATTTTCTCCTCTTGCTACATATCTTCCTAAACAATATGGACATCCTAAATTTTTAACACGATCACATATTCTTAATTGCCATTCATGTCCTTTAGAACATTTCCACCATACCTTCTTATTAGACTTTGAGGATACTTGACTTGGATTTAAATCATCATTTTTTTCATAATTCCATTCTTTTGCGATATTTGGGTAAAGAGTTGCCAAATCATTTTTTCCCAATATAACTTTATGTCCAGAGCAAAATGGACAACCTGTTCCATTAGCACGATTACATATATAGGCTTCCCACTCATGTCCTTTAGAGCATTTCCACCACACTTTAACATGACTGCCTAATTTTAACAATTGCAAATTTAAATCACAATTCTTTTCATAATTCCATTCTTTCATTAATTTTTTATTATCTTTTAAATATTTTTTGTTATCCATGATTCTACTCCTATATTATTTGAAGATTTCTTCTAATAAAGGTTCAAGTCCTTTTGACAATAGCTCTTCTACTAAATCTTGTGCATGGAATCTATTTACATAATTGGCAATATACTTTAATATTCTACATGCACTTTCCTTAATAACAAAATCAAAATCATTGACTATAACATCATACACAAAATCAGCAACGCCATCATAAGAAGAGAATGATACACATTCATCTTTATAAGAATCTTCTATTGAAGTAATTAAATATTCTGCATTTTTATAATTAGTACTCATAAAATTTAATAAAGCAGAATTTAATTTGGTATTTTTGGAAACTAGCATATTTACAATATCATTACCTGGTAATTCATAAATGTATTGTTCAATTGTCTCATTAAAAATTCCTTTTGTTAAATCAGCATAACATTGTTCATAATGTTTAGTATTTTTATTATATTCTATTGTATTATTCAATTTTTCTAATAATTCTCCTGCATTTTCAAATCTATGAACTGGGTTTTCATTAGTAGCCTTATTTACGAGAGTTCTAAGCATATGATTATCGTTTCTAGGATCCTTTGTCATAACAAAATTTATTAGTCTTCCCAAAGAAAAAATATCACTTCTTTTATCTCCTTCTTTTAACATCATAAATTGTTCTGGAGCACAATAAGAAAATTGCCCAACAGCATTAGTATATAAAGTTTGATGTGAATTTAAAATATTTAAATCCTTACCTAAGCCAAAGTCAGCGATTTTTAACATTCCAGAAATAATAAAAATATTATTTGGACTTATATCTCGATGAATAATATCTCTTTCGTGTACAACTTTTATGGCTTGCAAAAATTGTCTAATCACATTTATTTTATTATCATCATTCAAATCATTATCAATTATGTAATCTTCTAAAGTTAACTCTGCCTCTTCCATAGTATAACTATAGTTATTACTATTATAGTCGTAAACTTTTATAATGAAAGGTAAATCATTTAAAGATTTAGTTATATCAAATTCTCTTTTAAATCGATGAACTATTCCTTTATCTTGCCAAAAATCCTCTTTTAATTTTTTAATGATTAAGCCAGTAGATTTCTGCTTATAAACATCAGCAAAACCACCTGAACCAACAAAAACCAAATCATCATTTTCTTTAATAAGAAAAAATTTTGTATCTTTTTTTTGTAATAAGTAGCCATCCATATTCAAAAAATAATTAAACTTTTGATAAATATTCACAATTTTGTCAGAAGCTTCGCTTTCAGATATTTGAAATTCTTTCATTATATAACTTTTATTTAGTATAATATTAAAGAATTTTTCAAGTTTATTACTATTATATAATTCTACTAATTTATTATGTAAATACACATGTCTAGAAGGAAATGGAGCTTTATATATATCTTTATATCCAAAGTATTCGTTAAAAAAGCGTACTAATTGAGAACCAGTTTTATAATTAAAATAGTCTCCTTCGTTCCCACAAAACATTTGGGAAATTTTCATTAAAGTTTCATTTGTCATTTATTCACCACCAAACAAATTTATTTATTCTATTTTATCATGAAATTTCTATTTTTCCGAGACATATAGACTAATTTGTGTTAGAATATTACTAGTGATTGATATTTTATATATTAGATCGTTTATGAGTGAAAGTTGTAGATATCTTCCACAATCGCTCCAATTTGTATTTTAGTCGAACTTTATAGTTCGATTTTTTAATAAAAAAATCATCTGTGGTCGAAAAGTGGTCGAAAAGTGGTCGAATACATTGATAATATTTTTTATTTTGTATATAATATAATTGGTGATAAAAATGTATAAGGAAGATCAAAAGACTGAATTAAAAGTTGAACTCACAAAAGATATAAAGAAAGAAGTAGTTGCTTTTGCTAATTCTAATGACGGAACTATTTATATAGGTATTGATGATAATGGTAATATCATTGGATTAACGAATGCTGAAAAAGATTTGGAGGCATTAAGTGGAATGATTCGTGAAGGAATATGCTCTGATTTAACCCTTTATACAAAGATATATATTAAAAATATAGGAAATAAAGATATTATTATAGTAAAAGTTAGTGAAGCTCCAAATAAACCATATTATTTAACAGAAAAAGGATTAAAATCATCAGGTGTATATTTAAGACATGGCAATGTTTCAGTTCAAGCTAGTGAAGAAGTTATTAAAAAAATGTTATTAGAAAGTAATAGCAGTTCATTTGAAAATAATATTTCGAATAATCAAGATTTGCATTTTGAATATTTAAAAGAAGTTTTTAGAAAACATAACATCGAAATAAATGACAATAAATTTAAATCTTTAAATATAACAAACTTAAATGGACAATATACAAATCTTGGATTGCTATTATCAGATGAATGTCCTTACTCTATAAAATGTGCTATTTTTAATGGGAATAACAAAATAGAATTTAAAGATAGAAAAGAATTTACTGGTTCAGTTTTAAAACAAGTAAATGATACTTATGAATATTTAGATTTATATAATAGAACTAAAGGAAAAATAATAGGATTAGAAAGACAAGATATAAGAGATTATCCAGAATATGCTTTAAGAGAATCTTTATTAAATGCAGTTATTCATAGAGATTATAACTTTACAGGAAGTATTTTAATTTCTCTTTTTGATGATCATTATGAAATTACCTCTTTGGGTGGATTAGTAAAAGGAATAAGTATAAAAGATTTATATGCAGGTGTATCAGAATCACGAAATCCAAATTTAGCAAATATTTTTTATAGACTAAGATATGTTGAAAGTTTTGGAACAGGAATAGGAAGAATTTTGGAGTCTTATCAAGACTATGAAAAGAAACCTTTAATATTGAATTCTGATAATGCCTTTAAAGTAACATTATTTAATATAAATTATATTGATGAATATATAAAAGTATTACCATCAAATCTAACGCAAGAAGAACAAATAATAAAATATTTAGAGAAAAATAACAAAATAAATAGATTAACAGTTGAAGCTTTGTTAGAAGTTTCTAAAACAAGAGCAAATGATATTCTAAATAAAATGATTAATGACAATATTTTAATACAAACAGGTTCTGGTAAAAATATATATTATATGTTAAAATAAAATTGATTGATTTACTATATATCAAATCGTTATGAGTGAAAGTTGTAGATATCTTCCACAATTGCTCCATGTTGAATTCTTACGAACCATTATGGTTCGTTTTTTGTTGCTGAAAAGTTATCAAATAAATTGATAAAATTATTTTCCATAATTTTACTTAAAAAAATATAGTGACCGAAAGCATTGATAAAATTATATACTTTAATTTTGAAATTTAATAACACTAAGATAATTTTGCAATAACTCCTTGCAAAAATTCATCATTAACAAAGTATATAATAATACTAGAGATGGTTAATTACCACTTATTAAAATCAATATTTTTTCCCTTTTCACAGTAATTATAAAATTCATTTACTGAAATATGATAATTAGGCTTTTTATATTCATATAATAATAGCCTTTCATCATTATATAAATTATTTAATTCATACTTAATAAATTTATCTTTAACATCTAACAATAAATCTTTTTCAGTGTTATATTCATAAATTCCTTTAAATCTTTCCCATGAATGTTCAAACCAATAATATTTATCATTCTTTTTATAAGTTAAAAATGTATGAGTTGGACATTTATCATCATCATAATGTACTATAAAATAAGTCTTTATATTCCAATCATTTCCTTTAAAATAATATCTTTCAAGTTCTACTTGATCCCAACATACTCCAATTTTATTTTTAATTACTTCCTTTGGAGATTGTAATATATAATTATCTGCAAATAATTCATTTACAAAACTGTGTTTTTTATTATCTTTATCTATCCAGCCATATTCTATATCTTGCATTAAATTCATAACCTCTAGTTCATTATAATAATTCCATATGTTAAGTTGTCCTTTAGCTTTTATTGTTTTTTTTAATGGTATTATATCTTCTAATACCCACGCATATCTTCCTTCTTCATATACACCACATATATATTCTTGATAATTATTTTTCTTCATATTTTCTACATATTCTTTGGTCATATATATACAATCAATTAAATTACATTTACAAATAATATTACCAAAATTTAATGATTTATTATCTACTAATTTCATTAATTCCTTATTTCTTTTTAAAATTTTAGTTGAACTAGCATGAATATACAATTCACCCCTATAATTAGTTTTCCAACTTTTTGTTTCAATTATTTTTTTATTTTCTTTTATTAAAGTAGCATAAGGTTCTACTATACTTAATACTTTCATTTAGACCCTCCATTAAATAGACTTATTAAGAAAAATTTTATAAGAAATTAAATAAGAAATTAAATAAAATAAAAAATTTAAAATAAGACAAATAATTGGCGAAATTTTAAATAAATATATTAAATTTATATTTAAATATAACTCTGGAAATAATATTAATAATAAGCAACCAAAAATACCTATTATAAATATAAATATTGCTGGAATTATAACAGATTGCATTCTACCCTTTTCTACGCCCCATTTATAAATACATGGAACATTTGAACACATTAAGAATGAAACACTAGTAAAGGCTAAAAAACATATTCTTAATGAATCACCAATATTATTTACTTTACCACGAATTAAAATAGTAATAATAAAACTAACAATAATTCCTACTACAATTGATATAAAAGAATTCAAAAAAACAAATAAATATTTAGATAAAACAATTTCTTTCCTAGTAATAGGTAATGATAACAAATATTTATCTAAATCAGCATTTTCATCATAAGAAAAAGAAGAAATACTGTTCATGCCAAAAAAGATTAAAAATAAAATCGAACCAATCATAAAAATATCACTTTGCATGGAACCCATAATAATTAAAAATAAAAACATTAAAATACTAAAAATAATATTTCCTTTAAAATTTTTAAAAACGTACAAATCTTTTAATAATAAACCTTTGATAGTATTCACAATTATTCTCCTCCCATAATAAAGTCAAGTATTTTCTATACAAAACCTTATAATTTTTTTATTTTTTTTGATTTTAATCCTAGTTTTCTCTAGTTTTTTATATTTTTTTTATAATATTTAAGCACAATGAAAACTGTTAACCATATCATACTTTTGTTTGTTAACCATAATCTACTTATATATATTTTTTTATAATAAGTGGACTAATAGCCAATGTGTTATTCATATATGCCCATCCTCCCATATCATTCTGTATTGATAATCCTTTGCTATCTACCTAAACTCTTTAATACGGCATTATATGAAATTGGCCTTGGTTATTCTTTCACTCTAGATCAAGTCCTATGGAAAATTTTACCAAATTCCACTTTCACATAATATCACTAATCTATTCTCTAGTTTAGTGAATTAAAACTATAATTTTTTTATAATTTTAATTCACCAAACTAGCTTTAATGATATTATTAACTAAAACTTATGCAACTTTCTCTTATTGCTTTTTCTTCGTCAAATGACTTTCCACTTTTTACTATAGCCATAAGTATATACATAAATTTTCTTATTATTGCATTTATTGAAACTAATTTTGTTAACGGATTTGCTCTTTTGGTGGTATAATAGCTATGCAATTGCAGGAAGAAATTATTATTTTTTACGAGCGAGATGCCGATTTGTTTTAAGTTTCGTCTTAATTTAGCACGTCCTCGTTTAGAAATATGTTTCTTTCCTTTTTTTTGGCCGCTTGAATTTTCTTTAAGACTTAATCCACTCATTTTTAAAACTTGTTTGGCATGTTCGTAATTTCTTAAATCTCCTGTTTCTGCAATAATTCCTATCATACTTATATATCCTATACCACTTATTTCTACTGCTTTTTCTACATAGTCTATTCCACTTGCTAATTCAATTAATTCTTTTTCTACTTCTTCTAATTCTTTAAGCAGTTCCTTTAGTCTTTCGTATAGTCTCTTTATTTCTTTTTTTGTAAAAGCATCCGAATTTATTCCATTACTTTTTTCGCATAATTCTTTAATTTCATAATGCTTTTTTTGTTTGCTCGACTATTTTCTTTAGTCATTATTTCAGTTAATTCTTCTAATGTCATATCCTTTATTTCATCAGGTAGCAATTGTTTTTCATATATTGGTCTGATTCCCACAGTTGTTATTCCATAAACCTTTTCTACTTCAGGAAAATATTTATCATTCCAAGTATGAATTTTATTCCTTACTCGATTTATTTCTTTTTGAATATCATTGTATATATGATATCCTGAATAAATATCTTGATATAATTCATTTCTTTCAATTGGTTTTACATATTTTCCCTCACTGGTTAATCTAGCTATTAACATAGCATCTTTTGGATCACTTTTTGTTGGATCTTGGTCATATTGTCCTTTTGACTGTTTTACTGTATATGTTGGCATCAATACTGTTTCTTGTCCTAAATCCTTAAAGTATTTATCAATATTTAACCAATAATGTCCAGTTGGTTCAAAAGATATTATTACATCTGCTTTATGTTCTTTATACATTGCTGCTGTTATGTGACAACCTATTGCATCAAGATTTTCTGTTCTATCAAACCAAACTTTGTGATACACCTCCAATCCTCTATAATCACAGAATCTTGCACAGCAATTTGTTTTTCCTATGTCTATTCCACATATCAAAGTATCCTGTGTAATTCTTTCGATTTTTTCATTAACTCTCATAACTTTCATTCCTTTCTAGATTAATTTTATCAAATTTTGTATAACTTGACTTATCTAGTTTTTATTATAAGAGTCTTTCACAAGCAACAACATTACTTCCTCTAAAGTTGGCTTACGAATTTCAATCTTTCGATATTTTTTTTGAAATTCATTTTTAGAATTAACTAAAATAAGATATTCATTTTTATATTTTAAACTTTTTAAATAATCTTCTTTTTTGATTTTTTTAAAATTTTCTTCTAATATTTCCACAATTCCATATTCTTCATCTAATTTCTTTTTTAAAATATCTAAAATAATATTACCATTATCAATAAAGATAACTTCATCAGCTAAATGTTCTAAATCACTAGTAATATGAGTAGTCATCAAAATAGAATTTTCACCATTATTTACAAAATTATTAAAAAGTTCAACTATTTCATATCGAAATATTGGATCTAGTCCATTAGTAGGTTCATCAAGAATCAATAATTTTGGTTCATGAGCAATTGCACATAATACTTTAATTTTCATTTTCATACCACTTGAAAACTCTTTTAATGCTTTATTACAAGGTATTTTAAATTGTTTTATCATTTTATAATATAATTCTTCATTCCAATTACTATAAAACTTTTTCATTAATTTATTAATATCATTTACATTTAAAACATTTGAAAAAAAACTATCGTCTAATACTACTCCTATTTTTTCTCGATCTTTTTTATTTAATCCTTTACTATTTTTTTCAAATATTTTTACTTTACCATTATCATAATAAATAAGATTTAGTATAGCTTTAATTGTAGTAGTTTTTCCACTTCCATTTTCTCCAATAAGACCAACAATTTTACCTTTAGGTATTTTAATATTAATTTTATCTAAATTAAAATCATGATACTTCTTTTCTAGATTAATAACTTCTAAATTATATTTCATTTTGCACCTTCCATAATAATTTACAATCTATTCTTTATTTATTTTGTTTATAATTATTTATTAATTTTTTAATTTTAATAAAATGATGATTAATTCCTGATTTACCAATATGATATCCATATTCTTTAGTAATTATCTCCGCTAATTCTTGATAAGAACTTTCAGAATTTTCTTCTCTTGCTTTAATAACAATTAAAGTTTTTTCATCAAGTAAAGAAATTAAATTATTATCTTTTAAAAACTTAATATCTTCTAATTGATTAAAGCCCGTTTTAATACTTTTTTCTTGATTAGCTATATCACAATTATTTAACCGATTAAGCATATTTTTATGATCACGATAAATTCTTATATCTTCGAAATAAAATAAACAGTTTGGGGCTTCAAACAATCTAATCATATCGCTTATTTCTTCACTAGCTTTTATATAAACCATATATCGATTATTTCTTTTCAAAACTTTACTATGAAAATTCATTTGATGTAAAAGATTATTTAAAAAAATGGCATCGCTTTTAACCATAAAGACAAATTCTAAATGATAGCCACTTGTAGACGGATCATTAATTGAACCATTTGCTAAAAATATGCCCCTTACAAAACCCATAATCTGTTCTTTATTCTTTAAATCTTCTTCACTCATTGAATGAAAACGATTATTTTGATAAATATGAAGATTTTCTAAAATAGACATCACATTTTCTTTAATTTCTAAAATATAGATCTGTTTTGCTCTTAACCTTTTTTGATTACGAATAATTATATTGATATGAACGTCAAATAATTCTTTTAGACTTTTATATATTCTTCTTGCTATAGCACCATTTTCAAAAGTAAGCGTAATATTTTGTTTATTTATAACAGAATCATATCTTAAAATAGCAATTAATTCACTAATTAAAACATTTTTAGAACTTTCATTATTAACTATTTCTTCTTTTAATTTAGTTGAAAATGTCATAATATCACCTACAAAAATTATATTATAATTAAAAAAAGTATGCAATAAATACATACTTAAATTATCCAGCATACCAAACATTTCGAGCATTGAAACTCCAGCCTTCATAATTAGGAAATCCTGGTGGAGTTATTACATTATCTCTTGGAATCGCATAACCGTTATAAAATCCTTTAGCAACTCCAAAATGAAGATGGGCTCCTGTTGTACAGGTATCATATCCACCATGAGCCGTTGAAGTTGAATAACCTCCTGCCCAACCAAGTAAAGTACTTTGAGTAACAACATCACCTAAATCAACATTAAATCTTAATAAGTGATAATAGAAAGTTGTATAAGGTACACCATTTACAGTAACATCAATAAATAACATATTACCACCACAACTACTAGCATAAATTTTACCAGAAACTACTCCAGCTGCAGCAGCATAAACCGGCGTTCCCTCAAAAGGACTTGGTCCACTAATATCTAAACCATTATGATAACTTCCCCAACGGTAACCTACTTTACTAGTTATAATTCCATGATCCAAAGGCTTTAACCATTCGCCATTATCAATCGTTACCACATTACCTTCACTATCATAAACTTTTTTAATGCAATCAGTACTAATAATTGCATCATCTCCTAAATCAGGAGCATATTCTTTACAATTTTTTTCAGCTTTTTCTAATTTTTCTTTTAATGATTTTACTTGAGTATCAATATCTAGAGCATACTTATCATAATTTTTTAAGTCACCATATCTTTGTTCAATAATTTTTTGATACTCAGCAGCTTTAGCTTCTAAATTTTTTTTCTTTTCCTCTAATTCTACTTTTAATTCTTCATTTCTTTTAATTTCTTCATTTAATTCATTAACGGTATTAGAAACTGATGAAGATATTTGTTCAACAGTTGCAACCCTCATTAACATATCAGTTATGGTACTAGCTCCAGATATATATTCAACATAAGCATTTCCCCCTTCAACTTGTTGGAAATACTTCATAACTTGTTCCATTTCTTGTTTTAATTTTTCAATATGTTTATTTGATTCATCTATGGCATTTTGAGCTTCTTGCATTTGACCTTCAGCTTCATGAATATCTGCTTCAGCTTGTCTAATTGCCGCTTCTTTTTCAGCAATCTCTTTTTTAGCTTCTTCTGTTTTATTATTATTTTCTTTTTGTTCTTCTAACTTTTTATTATAGTCACTTCTTAATTCACCTAATGTTTGTTTATCAGATGCATAAACTGGCATAATATTTATTAAGAAAAGACTAAAAATTATTAATATACCAACAATCTTTTTCATATCTTCAAATACTTTCTAACTGCTCGCCAAGAACCAAACATGCCCACTAAAGAACCAACAACAATTAAGAAACCTGAAACAATAAGAACAAATGGGAATGGACTTGATAAAGTAAGAATCTTAGTGAAAATATATCCACCAGTTTCATTATACAAATACACATAACCATAAATAGATACAATAATTGGAATAATACTACCAAAAATACCTAAAATAAAACCTTCAAAAATAAATGGTAATTTAATAGCAATATTACTAGCCCCAACTAAACGCATAATCTCTATTTCCGTTCTTCTTGATGAAATTGTTAATTTAATCGTATTACTAATTAAGAATGCCGTAACCAAAACTAAGGCTAAAACAATAATAATCGTTCCTTTACTAATAGCATCAAATATTCCCACAATATTTTCAACCATTCCTTCACCATATTCAGCACTTGAAACAAAATCATATTTTCTAATTGTTTCAGCCGTTGTATTTAAACCATTAACATTTTTAACCGTAACAATAATCGAATCTAATAAAGGATTACTCTCTAAATAATCTAAAGTATTTTTTAGAGTATCACTTTCTTTTTTCATTTGAGCAAGCCATTCATCTTTACTTTTAAACTCACTTTTTTCAACATTATCCATCGTTTTTAAATCATTTTCTAATTTTAAAATATTTTCTTCAGTAGCATCTTTTTTTAAATAAACTACTATTGTTAATTCTTTTTCTAAATTAGTAGTAATATTATTAACATTATAAGTAAGCACTAAAGAGATAGCTACTAATATTAAAGTAACTGTTGTACACGCAACACTGGCAACTGATAAAGATAAATTACGAAATACGCTTTTAAAGGAATCTCTAATCCCGCGCCTTAGAATTCTTAATGCTTTCATGAACTTTATAACTTCCTTTCAAATTATCACTTACAACAACACTATTTTCAATAACAATTACTCTTTTCTTCATTTTATTTACTAATTCTTTATCATGAGTAGCCATTATAATTGTTGTTCCAAGTTCTTTATTAATACTTTCAATAATTTTCATAATTTCTTTACTAGTATCAGGATCTAAGTTTCCAGTTGGTTCATCACATATCAATAGTTTTGGGTCATTTACAATAGCTCTAGCTATCGCAACTCTTTGTTGTTCACCACCAGATAATTGACTTGGCAAGTTTCTTAATTTGTCTTTTAAACCAACAGCTTCAACAGCTTTAATAACTTTTGGTCTTATTTCTTTATTTGGTAAACCTAGATTTTCAAGAGCAAAAGCGACATTTTCATAAACTGTTAATTTAGGTAATAATTTAAAATCTTGAAAAACAACTCCTATTTTTCTTCTTAATTTATATACTTTAGAATTTCTTAATTTACTAACATCAATTCCCCCTACTACAACTTTACCTTTAGTAGGTTTTTCTTCACGATATAGCATTTTAATTAAAGTTGATTTTCCACTTCCTGTAGAACCAATAACAAAAACAAATTCTCCTTTATCTATAGTTAAAGAAACATCTGCTATAGCAGTAGTCCCATTTTTATAAGTTTTATAAGCATTTTCAACTTTTATTAACTTCAATTTAACCACCTCTATCGTTACCTCATTATAACATACTTTCATTTACTAATAAATGACAAAATTTTACAAAAACGAACTCTTTTTTCTTTTACCACCATGAACTTCATAACAATCATGAATTACAAAAAAAGCATTAGGATCAATATTTAAAACAATTTCTTTAAATAAATAATAATCTTTAGTAGGTACAACACACATTAACATATAACCTTTTTCTTTACTATACCCACCTTCAGTTTCTAATAAAGTAACACCTGTTTTCATAACTTTTAAAATATGTTCTTCAACTTTTTGATGTTCTTTAGTATAAATAAAGAATAACTTCGAATTAGATACTCCAACTAAAATATTATCAACAATTTTAGTATATAAAAGTAATATAATAATTGCATAAATAACATTATTAATTCCAAAAACAAAACCACCAACTAAAATAATTATTCCATTTAATATAACTAAACTTTTACTTTCCGGTAAATGAAAATACTTATTAACAATTTTCATTAAAATATCAGAACCACCAGTATTAAAACCTACTTTATATATAAGACCATTAGCAAGACCATGCAATACAGATGTAATAATAATGGTAAGTAAAATATTATCAAAAGTTAAAAATGGTCTTAAAAAATTAGCAACTGGTGCCGTAAAACTAACCATAACTGGATAAAACAAACTTCCTATAATTGAAACTCTTGTATCATCAATTCCTAAAAAACAAAAACTCAACGCAATTAAAACAAAACTAGAAAAATACAAAAATAAATTAGCATTCCATCCAAACAATTCTTCAAATATAATAGCTAGACCAGAAGTACCACCTATAACAAGATGATTAGGAAGTAAAAACAAATTATAGTTTAAAGCCAACAAATATGTTCCAATTAAAATAATAACTAATCGCTTATATAAATCTTTTTGTAAAATATAATCTTTTAATTTTGTTAAATCCATATTTATCATTCCTTAACATAATTCTAACATTTAAAATTATCTAATTCAACTTAAAGAAACTATAAATAATCACTAAATTTAATTTTTTCAATATATCTATTTTTCAAATTATAAGAATTAGCATGACTCATATGTCCTTTCCAAGAATTCCAAACTTTGTCTAACAAAAAATAAATTAATTAAATTATTTTCATACAAATAATTCCACTTTTTAATTATTTTTTTTATTTTTTTCTTACAACGATTTCTAACTAAAATATGAGTTTCAAAAATTCGATAACCACAAAAATCAACACACATCTTACTAGGATAATACTTACTTTTAATATTTAATTCTAAATCTAAATTATCTTTCAAAAATTTACTAATAATATTTAAATATTCTTTAGCTTCTTCTTTAGTAGGAACTAATAATAAAAAATCATCCATATAACGGATATAATATTTTACTCTTAACTTTTCCTTAATAAAATGATCAAGTTCATTCAAATAAATATTAGCAAAAAATTGACTAGTATAATTGGAATGCCCTTTTCTTCTTCATTATCAAAAATTAAAATATAGGTAAAATTTAACAATTTTTTATCTTTAATATTTTTTTTCAAAATATTAAATAAAATATTTTTGCTAATATTATAAAAATATTTTTTAACGTCACATTTTAAAATATAATATTCACCATATTTTTTCTTCATTTGTCTCATAAAAAATTGTACTCTTTTCTTAGCCACATGACATCCTTTATTTTCTAAACAAGCATAAGAATCTTTAATAAATTTAGGCAAAAAATGAGGTTTAATAAACTCCTCAACATACCACTGATGAACAACTCTATCAACATAAGGTAAAGATTTTATTAATCTTTCTTTAGGCTCATATACATAAAATTCCCGATACTTTCCCATATGATAAGTATTATTTTTAATTTTATAAAGTAAATTTGATATATTACTTTCTAAGTCCATTTCAAAACGAATAATTTCTGGACGATTTCCTTTATTTTTTTTTAGCTCTTTTATGTGCCTCAAGTAATTTTTCAAAAGTTAAATTATTTTGAAATACATTTTTTATAGTCTTGGACATTTTTCATCCAGCCTCCAAGCAAATTACCAATATTAGCTATTTTTCTACTCCAAGCTGCATAATTTTTAACATCTATATATTTTTGTTTATAAGAAATTCGAATAAACACTTTAAGCATTTTTAAGTTAACATCTAATTTATTCAAATAATTAAATTTTTCATCTCTCTTAAAAGCTTTATACGCTAAAATAATATACTTCATTCCAGCATATGTATTATTTTTAATATTAGTTACCAAAGCAAATCTTTCACACTTAGGATATTTCATTAAAATCTTTTCCGTATAATATATAAGTTCCAAATATTGCTTATATATTATTAAATCTTCAACACCACTCATATTAATTTATCCTTAATTTCATGCAAAATAGTTAAAGCTTTAAAAGGAGTTATATTATCTAAATCAATATTCTTGAGTTTTTTAATAATATCTTCATTAATTGTAATATCGGTGTCAGAAATTATTTTTATTTTTAAATTTTGATTATTAAAAACTCTCATGTAATCATCTAAGCATTTTAGGGGAAAACCACATTTCTTAGCTTCATTACAAAAAGTTGTTAATTTTAAAGGAACATAATTTTTAATTTTTTCAGCATCTTCACCGATAAAAATATAGAAATTACCACATTTAAATAAATACATTGTATCCTTATCTTTTTTCTTTAAATCACAATACTTATTATAAATTTTACTCATATTTTACCTCTTCTTTAAAAATATTAACATCTAGAATGTAAAAAACGTATAAAATGATATTCACCATTTTGTTACTAATCATTTTATACAAGTTCATGTGTTTTTTTGGAATATCCAAAAAGGAATTAGATTTCTATGAAAAACATTTTTTTAAAGTCCTTAAACTTTTACTTAAAACGAAGATTATACTTTTTCTAACATAGTCGGCGAGAACGAGACGAAAACTGTTGTTACCGTTCGTATTACCGTTCGCGTTATTGAAATTGAACAGACCAGCACCTGTACCATTGGTGTAATTGCCACCACGTTTGACCCATGGATTGCCCGAATTGACAAGCCCCAAAATTTTTTACAACCTAATCCCTATCTTAATTTATTATACTCACAAAAATTAAGACCAAATTTAATTAAACCCCATGCGCCCCACCTCTTAACAAGAGGAGGTGGGGACCCTTATATCTTATTATCAACACTTAGTCTTCCAAAAAGTCAGGGGAAGGGGTAAACCCTTAGCCGGCGAGAACGAGACGAAAACTGTCGTCGCTGCCCGTACGACCGCGCGCGTAAACGAAATTGAACAGACCAGCACCTGTACCAACGGCGTAATAGCCACCACGTTTGACCCATGGAGCGCCCGAATTGACAAGAAATGCTTCATCGTTATACCAACTTCCTACATTTCTTGATTGGGTTAAATATTTCATACTTTGAAATGGTCCCATTTCCTTTGTGGCATCTCCTAAAAAACCACGGCTATATGTAGTACTACTAGTACTATAATCATATTTATCATAATATCTTTCATCTGTTGGTAAATCTATTCCTTCTGTTACTTCTGAAATATCATGATTTACTTCTACTCCATTATCATTACAATTGGGACAAGTTAATTTCCCTTTAAATCCTGAATTATATACGTTATGTCTTCCTGATGATAATTTTCCTGTTTTTCCATCTCCTGTTGAATTATCATCTAGTCCACTCATCATATATTCCCAGGCTCCTCCACTCATGTCATAGATTCCACTATAATTTCC
>CANQIN010000024.1 GCA_947623995.1 uncultured Bacilli bacterium
GGTGAAACAAAAACTTTAACCGATTCTAATGGAGTTTTAAAAGAATATACAGTTGAATCAACTGATAATGTAGATGCGAAAATTTCTGGAAATACCTTAACATTGACAGCTAAAAATGATGGTGCATATAAAGTTGAATTATCAAGAAAAGATAAAAAATATAATACACCACCAATTGCTTATATAAGTTCAGAAAGCCAAAATGTTGTTATGGTTGGAAGTTTTGATCCAATTTTAAATACAGTAAAAGGAACTACTAAATCTGGTTCTATAAACTTAAAAAAATATGATTCAACAACTAAATCATGTAAATCTCCAGAAGGGGCTAGTTTAAATGGAACAACTTTTAAATTATATAAAGAAGATAACACATTTATTCAAGATTTAGTAGTCGATTCAAGTTGTAATGCTAATGCTTTAAATTTAGGAATAGGAAGATATTATTTAAAAGAATCAAAAGCAGGAAAATATTATGAAGTAGATAGTGAAAAGCATTATTTTAATATAACAGCTGATTCATTAAATGCTAGTCTTACTCTTTATAATACTCCAATGTTAGGACAAGTAAGTATTAAAAAATTTGATTCTAAAACCAATAGTTGTAATTCACAAGGTTCAGCAACCTTAGTTGGAGCAGTTTATGGTATTTACAAATTAGATGGAACACTAGTAAGTAAATTAACAATTGGAAATAATTGTACTTCAACAAGTGAAAAAAACTTACCTATTGCAAAATATTATATTAAAGAAATCACAGCTCCAAATGGATATAAACTAGACGAAACAACGCATCCATTTGAAATTAATGAACAAAATTATAAAGCAACAGTAAACTTAACTTTAACTGATGAAGTTTATACATCAACTTTAGTAATAAATAAAACATATTTAACCGATAATGGAGTTAAAGCTGAAGTAGGAGCAAAGTTTGATATTATCTCAAAAACAACAAATAAGGTAGTAGCAACAATTACTATTGGTGAATCTGCAACTGGCGAAGTAGAATTACCATTTGATAATTATATCATTCGTCAAACTAAAGGAATGAGTGGTTATAAAAAATCTGATGATATTGATTTTACGGTTAATGAAAAATCAAAAGATAAAGAATATATTACTTTAATGAATGAACCTTACACAGCTAGAGTAAAAGTGAAAAAAGTAGATTCTACTGGAAAATCAATTCCTATGAGTGGCATTAAATTTAAAATTTTTGATATTACAAATAATAAATATGTATGTCAAACAATTGCTTATCCTAATCAAATGACTATCTGTGAATTTGAAACTAATGAAAATGGTGAATTTATAACACCTAAAGAATTATATCCTGGAAAATATCGTCTTGAAGAAGTAGATCAAATGCTAGATGGCTATTTATGGAATAGTGAAGGTATCGAATTTACAATAGATGAAAATTCTAAAATAATTAAAGATAAAGACTTAGGAGAAATTTTAAGTTTAACTTTTGAAAATCAAGAAGTTAAAGGAAAATTAGAAATTCAAAAAATTGGCGAAAAAGTTGTAATTAAAGATGGCAACTTTACCTATGTTGAAGCACCACTTCCAAATGTTACATTTGGTGTATATGATGAAAGTAAAAATTTAATTGGTAAATATAAAACTGATGAAAATGGATATTTAAAAGTTGAAGATTTAAAACTTGGAAAATACTATTTAAAAGAACTTGAAACATTAGATGGCTATATTTTAGATGAAAATATATACGAATTTGAACTTAAATATCAAGATCAATATACACCAATCGTCACAAAGTCATATACATTAAGTAATTATCTAAAAAAATCTAACTTAGAATTTACAAAAAGTGATTTATCTACAAGTGAGGGAATAAAAGATACTAAGATAGAAATTTATCATTTAAAAGATGATGGTAAATCTGAATTAATTTTTACAGGTTTAACTGATGAAAACGGTAAGATAACTATTACTGATTTATTTGTAGGAAAATTCTATATTCTTGAAAGTGAAGCAGCAACAGGATACCTATTAAGTGATGAAAAAGTTTATTTTGAAATTAAAGAAAATGGTGAAATTGTTAAAGCTGAAATGAAAAACCAAAAAATTACTGGAAGTTTAGAATTTTCTAAAGAAGATTTTTCCACAGATAAACCTATTCCAAATACGGAAATTGAAATTTATGATGCTAATACAGATGAATTAATTTATACGGGTAAAACTAGCGAAGAAGGAAAAATTGTAATTAGTGAAATCCCATATGGAGATTATTATATTTTAGAAAAAAATGCACCAATTCCATATGCATTAAATGCTGAAAAAATGTATTTTAGTATTAAAGAAGATGGTGAAGTCATAAAAGCTACTATGAAAGATAAAGTTATAACTAGCAAAGTAGGTCTTCATAAAGTAGATGAAAAGAACAAACCAATTGAAGGTGTAATAATAGGTGTTTATAAAACTGATGGAACATTATTAAATGCTTATGTTACTGACAAAAACGGTGATATTGAAGTAGAACTTGAATACGGTTCTTATTATTTTCAAGAAATTGCCACAATTGATGGTTATGTCTTGAGTGATGAAAAAGTATATTTTGATGTCTTAAATGATGGAGAAGTCATACAAAAAACTTTAGTAAATGAACTTGAAGAAATTGAAGTGCCAAATACTTTATCAAATTCATATTTAGATTTAGTGGCTATAGGAATGATTGGTTTAGGTGGAGTTTTATATATTACATCTAAACATAAAAAGAATAAAAAGGTTGAAATAAATAAAGAAAGTGAGGAAAAATAATGAATATATTTCAAGTAACAGGAAGATTAGTAAAAGATCCTGTATTAAATGAATTAGATAACGGTTCTAAAGTTGCAAATATAACTTTAGCAGTTGAAAGAAGATACAAAACAAAAGAAAACAAAAATATAGTTGATTTTGTCGATTATTCTTTATGGGGAAAATTAGCAGAAAATATTTGCAAAATTAGTAAACAAGGTTCAGTTATTCTGCTAACAGGTAATTTAGAAACTAAGAAAATTAAAGTAGGAGAAACAGAAGTGTCTGTATTAAATCCAGTAGTTGATAGTTACCAACATATTGCATCAAAGCATGCAACAATGGAAACTGAAACCGAAGTTGAAAATAAAACTGAAAAATCTAAGAAAAAAACTACTAAAAAATCAGAAGAAATGGAAAAATAGAAATGAATAAAAATAAGATATATAAATTAAAAGAACTTCTAAAAGAATTTAGTATGTATAACTTAGATTTCTCTTTTTATGGTAACAATGATAAGGGAGAATTAGAATTGTATTTGAAGACAGATGATGGAAAATTATCTGTCTTTAAATCTATTAAAAATCAAACAAAAGCAGATTATTTGAAATTAACAGAAGAAGAAGCTCAAGAAACTGAATTTAAATTTGATAGGGAGGTAAACGACATAGAATTAGATATTGTAGTAATTGTATATAAAACTAGTGATATAAATATTCCATCATCGAAGTATAGTCTAAACACATTAAATAAATTAGTAATTGAACAAGATAATGAAGAAAGAAAAACAACAGATGGCTTAGAAGATGGAATTGTATATGCAATTGTAGATCAAAACACAGGTTGTACTTTATACGATAATGTATACCTATTTAATAAAAATAATGGTGGTTTAATAAACGAATTAAAAAAAGAATATGAAAAAGAAGAAGATAAACTAATTAAAGATAATTTAAAACTAATTTTAGATTATTATGATAATTTAGAAAAAGAATTAAATTATACGTATTAAAAGGGGGAATTGTTGATGAAAAAAATAAAAGAAAAATTATTAATATTAATGGTAGGAGCATTTTCATTTTTAAATGTTTTACAAGTAAAAGCTATAAGTAAAATAGAAGGTGGAAATGTAACGATAGATAGTCTAGGAGCAATTATAAAAGACTTAGCAACAAAAGTGCAAATATTTGGAATAGTATTAGCTTTTGTGGCATTAGTAATTTTTGTGATTCAATTTATTATAGGTGATGATGAAACAAAACAAAGAAGAAAGAAAACAATACTATATACTTTAGGTGGTGTAGCATTGTTAATTTTAGTGCCTTCTATAATAAATTTTGTAATAGATATGTTAGGATAAATTATGCTCTTATTAAGTATAGGAAGTGATATAAAATTTGGCGTATTAGATATTTTAAGAGGAATTGGTATGGCAATTATCAATATCATATTTTCAACAATAGATACATTATATAATGTAGCAGAAAGAATAAATAGTTTAAATTTAATTCAAATGTTGGAGAATGTAGATAATTCACCATTCACTAAAATATTTAATGCCTTTTTTATATTATCATTTGTAGTATTGCTATTATTTGCAGTTTGGAAAATATCATTTAGAATATTAGATGCCGATACTAATGAACAACCATTGTTTGAATTAGTAAAAGAAATAGTAAAATGTGGTTTTTTAATTTTTAGTATTTACTTAATTTTTAATACAAGCATTAATATAGGAATCAATTTATCATCTTCAATTTATAATAATTTTACAACAACAAATTCAACTATTGGAGATAAGATGAAAACATCATATTTAACATTAAATGAAGCATGTTATAAAGTTGATAAAGGCGATAACGTAGATAAAGAAAATGTCAAAAAATTAAAAGAAAAATTAGAAGGCTATGCAAATGTTTCTAGTGCTAAAACAATGGCTGATTTTGAAAATTTAATAAGAAACGATACTATTAATGCAACTCAAATATCAGATTCAGGTTCATTTTCATTTCGTTGTTCAATTTATAAACAAGGAATATGGAATGATAAAGAAGATTATGCTTTTAATTATAATTTTTTATTTGGAATTATAATAGGAACAGTATTTTTATTTAGTATAGGTTTTTCAGTCTTAATGTTAGGTAGAAGACAATTAGAATTAGCATTTTTAATGGTAATTTCACCATTAGTAATAGCAACTAGTGTAGGAAGAAAAGAACAACGTTCAGCATTGTATCAACAGTTAGCAAGTTTAATTTTGCAAGCTGGAGCAATGATGTTACTAATTGGTTTAACTTCCATAATGTTTAATGCAATTCAAAATAGTCCAGAAATAAATAATTTAGATTATTTTACAAAAGTTGTAGCTCAATCAGTTTTATATTTAGGGTGTGCCATGATGTTAATGACAGGTTGTACTTCACTTAATAGATTTATAGGTGAAAATGTATCAGCAAATAGTGGTAGAGATATGATGATGGCTATGAGAGGTTTAAAATCAGGAATAATAGGTGCAGGAGCTATAGGTTTAGGTGCAACAAAAGCAGCAAAAGATATAGGTGTTGGCACTATTAAAGCTGGTAAAGGAATAGGACAAGTAGCTAAAGGCGGAATAAAAACTGCCAAAGGAATGTACTATGGAGCTAGTAATTCATATTCTCCATCATCACATCAAGGTATATCTAGAAGAATGGGCGAACAAGTTGGTAAAGGAATTAGTCAAATGATGAAAGGTGAAGAATTTCAAAAAAGTAGTAATCCCATTGCTAGGGCTTATGGAAGAATGCTTTCATCACATGGCGAAAGTAATATTAATGACCTTAAAAGCAAATGGGACTTTTCTAGTGATACATATAACCCAGATTATATTAAATCAGGAGTGAATCTTGCCAGAGCAGGAATTAATAATATTAAAGATGGTTTTGGAGGAGCATTTAATAGTATTAAAAATATTGGTAATCCAAATAGTATGCGATACAAAAAACGTCCAAAAATAAGTGAAATATTTAAGGAAAGCGAAAAGATATAGGAGGAATTATGTTTATAACTTTACAATCTATTAAAAGAAATTTAGGACTATTTAATTTAGAAGTTTTCGATATTATAATTGGAACAATTTTTGTAGTTTTGTTTATAATTACCTTTTTATTAAAATTTTATACTTTAGCTATAGTAATAATTGCAATAGGCATCTTATCTTTAGTGCCTGTAGATTTTAGTAAAGCAAACAGAATGTATCGTTTGTTTTTAATATTTATTAAATTTATGGTAAAGGATAAAGTTTATTATTTTTATAGAAATTAGGGGTGTTAAATGAAAGAAAAAAGAGATATTAAGAAAAAATTAAAAGAGGCTAAGAATGTGAAAATTGCTAAAGAAAAAAAATCAAATGTCTATTTATCTAGTAAAAGATTAAAAAGAAAATTGCAAAATTCACAAAGTATAACAAACATCAAAAATATAAATGATGATGGTATTATTGAATTAAAAACAAATCAACTTGCAATTTTTTATAAGGTAAATCCAATTGATTTATCATTAACTAATAGTAATGAACAAAATTTGTTTTTTTCAACTTTAGCAAAATTATTTAGATTATCATTTCCAATTAAAGCATATAAATTTGATGAAAAAATAAATCTAAATATTAATAAAGAAAATTATTTGCATTTAATAGAAAAAAATAAGGATAATCAAGCAAGAAAAGATTTATTAATAAATAATCATAATTTTATAGAACAAATAGAAAATGAAAATATGACATCAGCTAGTTCATATTATTTTTCAATTATAGCTAAGAATAAAGAAAGTTTAGAAAAAAACAAAGAAGAATTTGAATTAGCTTGTAGTGAAATTGTACCTAAGTTAGAAATTGAACAGATAAAAAACAAAAAAAATTTAGTAAAAATATTTGCTAATATGTATTTTGCTAATTGCAATTTAGACCAAATAATTTATTATGATTTTATTGATTTAGTTGCTCCAATAAAGATGTCTGAACAAATGTCATTTTTAAAGTTTGATGATGAAGAAATTCAATTATTATCAATTAAAAATTATCCATTGTTTATAGAACATGGTTTTTTAGATAGAATAATTAATTTACCGAATGTTAAAGCATCTATAACAATAAATGAATCAATTGAGCAATATAAATTGATTAATATTTTAAATAGTAGCTTTAAAGCAGTGTTAGCAGATTATAATTCAAGTAAAAATTTAAGTGATGTAACAGAAATGCAATCTTTAATGAATAATTATAAAATGTTAATAGAACAGATATCATCAAATGATGAAAAAATAAAAGATGTAACCGTAATATTAGCAATTAGTGGTAATAAAAAAACAAGAGATGATTTAGTTAAAGAAATAAAACGAAATGCTGAATTATATCAAATTAAGGTAGATATTCCAAGATTAAGACAGATGGAAGCATGGCAAAGTTATGATTTAACAGATAAATCATTTAAAGATTATAATATGTATTTGCCAACTGTTACTCTAGCAAGTACTTTCTTTTTTACGGAAAATTATCATAATGATAGAACAGGGTGGTTAATTGGCGAAGATTCAGCTTATGGCTTGCCAGTTTTTTTTGATCCATATTTTCTAAATAAAGAAAGAACAAGCCATAACATTGGGTTAATTGGAACATCAGGTTCAGGAAAAAGTTATTTGTTAAAATTAATGATAACTAATGAGTTTGCAAGAGGAACAAAATTATTTTTATTTGATATTGAAAATGAATTGCAAAAACTATGTGAAAGATGTGGTGGAGAATATATTGATTTATCTAGTAAATCATTGATTAATCCACTGCAAATACGTTATGTACTTACAGATGATGATGAAGAAACATCAATACTTGGTAAACATTTAGGTTTTTTAGAAAACTTTTTCATAACAGCATTTGAAAATATTTCTGAAAAAGAATTAGTCGTTTTATTAGATGTTGTAGAAAAATTTTATAATAGTCGAGGTATAACTAAAAAAACACCAATTGAAGTTTATGAAAAAATGAGTGCCAAAGACTATCCAATTTTTTCTGACTTGTATGCTTTTTTATTAGAAGAACAACGAAAAAGTGAAAATGAAGACATTGCTAAAATTCTAGTTAATATTGAGATTCTTTTAAAACGAATGGTTATTGGACAAGATAGTAATTTATTTAATGGTATAACAACAATTGATTTAAGTAATAATTTAGTAGTATTTAATTTGCAAGAATTATTATTTAATTCTAGTAGAAGATTAGTAAATACCCAAATGATAAATTTATTAACGTATTTGAGTAATGAAATTGTTGATAATAAAAAACGTAATACTAAGTTTAATGAAGATAATAAAATGCTAATAGTATTAGATGAATTTCATAATTATATTGATGAAGATAATCCAACACTTTTAAAATATTTCGATCAACTAAATAGACGAGCAAGAAAGTATAACTTAGGAATTGTAGTAGCAAGTCAACAACCAAGTGACTTTACTAGTAGAAGTAATATTTTAAGACACGCATCAGCAATATTTAATAATTGCCAATACCAGATAACAGGAATGTTAAAAGACACAGATGTTGAATCAGTAGAAAAATTATATTCCAATACACCTTTAACAGAAACCCAAAAGGCATTTTTATCTAGTTGTAATCAAGGACAATTTTTGTTAAATATTACAAATAAAAACCGCCTTAGAATAAATGTTTTTGCAACACCTTTACAACGATATTATATGGGTGAAACAGATGAATTGCCAATTGATAGTGAACAATGATTAAAAAAATTATTAAACTGAAACTAATTATAATTTCTTTTATTGTGGCTTCATTGTTCACTTTTATATTTGTAGTTATTGCAGCAGTTTGTGGATATAAAATTGGTGAATCTTATGTTGAAGAACAAGCAAATCAATTAAGAGCGAAAAGTAATGTAATTAATAATCAATTATATGCTGATAGATATAGAGAATTATTAAATAAATATTTACTTACTAAAGGCTATGTGTCTTTAGAAAGATTAGTTTTTTATTTGCAAAGAACAAATAATGTTTTAGATACTTCAACTTTAAGTTATGAAAAATGGGATAAGGCTTATTTAGATAATGTTAATGAAGAAGAAAAACAAATGATACCAATTAAAACCATTTGTAAAGATTTAAAAGAGAATACTAAGATTCCGACTTTTACATTAGAAAATGGTGTAAATGATAATGGTGTAGCAATTGATGTTATTAATTTGTGTAGCAAAGATGGAGTAGATATTACAGAAAGTAATGATTATGATGAAATGTATTATCCTTTACCATTTGCTTTTCCATTGAAAGTAGGATTTACTATCACATCAATTGTATTTGAACAAAGAAGTGTTGAACTTAGTGATTCTAATGTATTAACTGATTCTCATTCTGGTTGGGATATTGCTGTTCCAATAGGAACTAATTTATATAGTATTTGTGATGGGGTAATATCTAATATTACAAATACCCAAGCAAATGACTATCCATATAGTCAATCTGGAAATTCAACTGGTAATTATATGATGGTAAAGTGTGATAATGAATTAACTGCCATGTATTGGCATTTACAATATCATAGTCAACCATTTAACTTAAAAGTAGGAAGCCAAGTAAAAAAAGGTGATTTAATTGGAAGAACATCAACTACAGGTCAGTCAACAGGTCCACATTTACATTTAGGCTTAAAAGACAAAGATGGAAATTTATTAGATGCAATGTCTTATATAGATTTTACGCAATATGAAAGAACCTAAAATTTGGGTTCTTTTTAAATGCAACAAAGGAGGTAGATTTAAAATGAAATGGAAAAAGAATTTTGGAAAGTGGTTAAAATTAGAAAGATTAACATGGGGAATGTCACGTAGAAGACTTTCAAAATTATCTCATGTTGATATGGAAACAATTGCAGATATTGAAAATGGAATAAATAAAGAACCAGATTTTGATGAAATGTTAAATATTTGTGATGTATTGGAATCTTCTGCTTATTTTTTCTTAGAGGAAGGTTGTGATAAAAATGATTAATGAATTTTTAGAGGATTTAAAAGGAAGTAATAAACTTACTAATCACGTTATTGATTATTATATGGATAGAGAATATGAATCATCTGATGAATTGTTAAAAAGTATGGAAGATTTACAACAATATGGTTGTATATCTGGTATGATTAATGAATTAATTTATTATGATGATACAACAAAATTTTTTGATAAATATAAAGAAGAAATAAATGAACTTTTAAGTAATTTAATAGATGGAACAGGTTTATCAATGCAAGAATTATTTGGCGACAAATTTGATAATGATGATCCATTGATAGTAGATTATAATAACAAAAATTTACTAGCATGGTTTGGTTTTGAAGAAACAGTAAATAATTTATATGAATGTATTAGAGAAAAATTAAAGAATAATAATTTAGATTATGAATATTAGGAGGTACTTTAATGATATATAGAGATAGAATTGAAAGAAATATAGATTACATAAAAAATAATGATGGAATATTTCATGAATTATATGTTGCAATAATGGTATATGATGTTATGAATATACCTTTAGAATTAGTAGATGATGAAAAACTAAATAGAATATCCGAAATTATTGATTTTGATAAAATGTATGATGAAAATTTTAAAAAGAAAATATTGGATATAGAAAAAGAAGTAGAACAAGAAAAAATTTTTAAAAGACATAATGGTTCTGAAATAAATTTGTGAGGTGACTAATAATATGATTTATGTTTTTTTAGGAATAATTATAATTTTAATTATTCTATTTTTATTTTGTTGTTTAACAATTTCAAGTAAATATTCAGAGGAAGAAGAAAAATATGAAAGAGACAAAAGAAATATTAGATAGGACTTTTATTTTAAATTCAATAAAAAAATTAGGAAATAAATATGGGGTTCATGAAAGTTTTTCAGATGTTGTAATTGTTTGTGCATATTCATTAGCAAATCAAAGTGAAAAAATTGATAGACGTGAAAAGGAATTTATGAGAGTAGTTAATAAATATACCAAAGAAGAACAACAATTATTTCCAAAAATTTTAGCTGCTTTAGTATTGGAATATGATAAATATTATAAAGCAGATGAGCCTTTAGATATTCTTGGCGATATTTATTTAGAATTAAATTTATATAATAAATCAACTTCTCAATTTTTTACTCCAATGAATGTATGCAAACTTATGTCGAACCTAGTAATTGATAAAGAAATAATTAAAAAGAGTTTAAAGCAAAAAGGATATATTACTATTACTGATCCAGCTTGTGGTAGTGGAAGAACATTATATGCTTCGTATAGTAAATTATTGGAAGATGGACTAAATAAAGAAGATATATTAGTAGAAGCAGCAGATATTGATTTAGTTTGTAGTTGTATGACTTACATTCAACTGTCTATTATGGGTGCAAGTGCTATTGTATATCATCAAAATAGTTTGAGTAAAGAAACTTATGATACCTTTTATACATTTAATTATGTATTAAACACTAATTTACAAGGAAAAATGGTAAAAAATACGTTTAAAGGAGATGATTTTGAAGTATGAATTATTTATATAAAAATGAAGTTGAAGATGTTTATTTAGCAGATATAGGAAAAATATCTAAAATTATAGATGTTAATTCAAAATATAATAATAAATTAATATATGAATCTGGAGGAACAGATAACGGAAATTGTTATAAAGACTATAATAGTTTTAAAAATAAACCAGATGAAGTTTGTTATATTGCAGAGTGTAGTTTTACTTATGATACTTTATTTGTAGATTATGTAAATGAAAATAAAGATAAGTTAATTGAAGTAGGAGGACTATCAACTGCTAATTCCATAAAGGAAGAAATAAGAAATTGTTTAGAATATGAAGAATATTATTATAGATATCAAAAAAATAATATTTTTTATACAATTAAAGCTAAAGATTTTGATGAAGAATTAATTAACATTATTGCATCAGAAGTATTTGAAGCAGTTGATTGGGAAGCTACGCAAACATATATAAGTGACGTAAATTGGGAAGAAGATATTAAAAGTTATTATGATAAAAAAATAAAAGGAGATGAGTTAGAAATATGAACTTTGATAAGATAATAAATGATATGCAATTGCTTCAAACAAAAGTTAAAGATTATGAGCAAAAATATAAATTTATTGAGGATACAATTAGTTCAATCAATAAAGATATAGCTAAATTTGAAAAGAAAAAAGATAATCTTACAGATGAAATTGATAAACATATTCTAAGTATTAAAATATTGACTATGAAAGATATAGTTAATAGATTTAATATGAATGACAAATAAGAGGGGGTATAGTTTTGGAAAAAGAATTTTTTGATTTTCTAAAAAGTGATAGAGTTATAGAAACCTTTAACCATAATGATAACTTAAAGATGATGGTTTTTAAAATTAAATGCAACGATAAAATAGATATATTATATTCATTAGATACCTATAATGGAACTTTTTTTGATTTGAAAACACCGTTTAAATATAGTGGTATTTATGATAAAGAAAATAATAAATTGTATGATATTGATTATTTTTTAAGAACACGTTTATTAGATTGGGATTACAATGATGATAGGTCAATAAGTTCATCTGAATTGCATAAAAAAATAAGCCAAGATATGAATGATAAAATTGATGAATTAATACTTGATAATAAAAACGATATTTTTAATGTTGAAAAAGTTGAAATAGAAGAAGAAATAAATGAAAAAGATGTTTTAAATGATTTTATGGAAGGAGAAACATCTGCTACATTAAAAGATTCATATAGAGGATATAAAAGTGAAAATCCACAAAATATAATTGATTATTTAACTGATAAAGAAACATTTTTAGAGGAAGAATCAAGAGATTTTATTACCCATAATATGATAGAAATTATAAATAGTTTAGCTATTACAAACGAAAAAAGAAAAGTATTAAAACAAATTGAAGAAGATAAAACACACTCTTACCACAAAATAAAAGAAATAGTAGATTCTGTAGTTAAAAATAACTGTTTAACTGTTAATTTAACCATTAATAAAGATGGAAAAGAACAAACTTTTAAATATGATGCAGAGATGCTTAAAAATAATTTTAATTCATCTTATTTATCAACTTATGGAATTGAAAAATTAGCTGAAAGAGATTTATTTGAAAAAACTTACGGTAGATGTGAAATTATACATTATGAGGATATTGTTAAAATAACTTATGGTAAAAAAACTATTTATGAAGATTTAAATTTTAAAGAAAAAGAAAAGCAGGAAGAAATATGCAGTTTGTAGATAGAGATGATATAGATGCTTTTAAATCAATGCTTGCAGATTATTTAATAACTAAACACAATATTACAAATTTAAAAGATAACTTTACTTGTTTAAATCCTAATCATGAGGATAAACACCCTAGCATGAATTATTCAAGTAAGTATAATATTTGTCATTGTTTTGGTTGTGGAATAAGATATGATATTTTTGATTTAATTGGACAAGATTATGGAGTAGATTCTTTTAAAGAAAAAATTCAAATTGCTCAAAGATTATATCCAAATATTTCAAATATTATATTTAAAAAAGCAGATGTAATAGAATCAGAAAATAAAATAGATTTTACAAACTATTTTAAAAAATGTCTTAATAAAATAAATGAAACAGATTATTTAAATAAGCGAAAAATAGATTTAAAATTACTAAAAAAATATAATATAGGGTATGATGATAAAAAAGAAATGGTTATTTTTCCAATTAATAAATATTGTTATTTTGCTAGAAGTGTTTCAGGAAATAGTAAGATGAAATCTAAAGGAAAAAGTTATTTGTGGAATGAAGAATTAATCAAAAATTCTGATAAAAAAACATTAATATATGTAACAGAAAGTATTATAGATTCTTTATCATTAGAAACAATAGATCCAAATGTTAAAACCGTTGCATTAAATGGAGTTACTAATTATGGAAGACTATTAGAAGTGGCTAAGGAAGAAAATTTTAAAGGAACTTTTATACTAGTTTTTGATAATGACAAAGCTGGTGAAATGTATCAAAATATTGTGAAAGATGAATTAAAAAAAATAAATATTAATTCATTTAAAGCAGATTTAATTTCTAATTTTAGTACGGAAGAAGTCAAAGATTTAAATGAAGCATTGATAAAAAATAAAGATATTTTGTTAGAAAAATATAATTATTTTAATGATAATTATAAAATGTTTGTAGAAAAAAATAATGAAAATGAAGGGGATTTTGAACTATGAATAATGAAAAAAAATTAAAAGAAAAAATAAGTGAAAAAGATAAAGCTAAGTTAAATTATAAACAAAAATTAGAACTTGTAAAACAACATTATGGAGTAGAATTTGATGTAACATCTTTAAAAGATGGAAGTATAAATGATGTTAAATTTATGAATTTAAAATACAAAAATGAATTTAATAATTTAACAATTGTATACAACAATGTTTTAAAAAAATTTGATTATTTATTTTGTGAATATATTGATGTTAAGACAGTTAAAAATTTAAATCATAAAAAGGTAATTCCAATCTTAAATAAAGAATACAAATTAAAATTGATAATAGCTGAAATAAATCGAGCAAATGAAGAATACAGAAAAAAAATTAATGAAATTGAATCTAAATATCAAGCAACAATTGATACTGATGAAAAAGTGTTACAAATTAAAAAAAATGATGAAGAATAAGAGTTGGTAATACATTTTAAGCCTTAATTAAAAAGGAAAAATTAAAAGAGATAATACATTTAGCATATAGTTATATGCGTTTTTGCAAGTGCAAAAACATTTTTACACCAAAATTTTTGATTAGAAGCCTTATAAAATAAGGGTTCTTTTCAAAATTGGTGTAATCATCATATCCTGTTGAAGTTTGAAAATAGCAAAAAACGGGTAGTTTTGGATAAAAAAGGAGGTAGTTAAGATGATAAAGATATTTGAAATAATATTTTTTTTAATGTCTATGAAAGCATTAATAATTCATAAAAATTCAGTTTTTGATTTCTTAATTATTATGATTGTTTTAATAATTTTTTTTCTACTTGAAAAATTAATTGAATTAAAAATTGAAAGGGAACAACATAAAATATGAAAGCATATATTTTTATAAATGGTATGGTGATACCTAAAACTTTAAATAAAAAAAATGAAGCTGATTGGATAGATTTAGATGAACAATTTTCTTACGAATTATGTAACTATGGTATAAGTAAAAAATTTGAAAATTGTAAACAAGGTGCAATAGAAGATATTACTAAAACACCTCTTGGAAATTTAAATATTATTCCAAATAGTTACATAGGAATATTTGAAGTTGATTTAGATTTAGAAGAATATGATTCAATTGATGATAATAGTTTTCTTGCTGATTTTGATATTTTAGAAAAGGTAAATAAAAATAAAGATAAATTAATTTTTAGTGCTATGTATGATTCAAAGAAAAATTATGTAGAAAATTTTATCAATCAAAAAAATATGGAGTATTAATTATGGGCAGATATACTATTTATTTAAGTGAAGATTTAGAAAAAAAATTAAATGATTATATGAAACAAAATAAAATAAAAAAAAGAAGTGTAGCAATAAAAGAATGTTTATGCAAAATAATTCAAAAAGAAGATTATGATAGTTCAATTTATGAAGTAAATGATAAATTGAATAGAATTTTATATCGCGAAAGTTTAAGTAGAAAATTGTTGGAACAGTTTTTTGCCAATATGGGTTTTCAAATTAATGAACCAACTGATAAAGATGAATTGTTAAAAGCATTTTATGAAAAAAATAATAATTTTAGGAGGTATGAATAAATGAGAGAAAAAGTTGTTAGAAGAAGTGTTACGATTCCAAAAAATTTAGATACAAAAGTTTCTGCACTAGCTGAAAAATATTCATATAGAGTTAAAAACGATTTGTATGTAGAGTTATTAGAATTAGGAATAATTAAATTTGAAGAAGATATTTCATTAAAAAATACGGTTTTAAATTTTATGAATAGAGTTGATGCTGTATTAGAAAAATTAGAAGAACCTAAGTAATGTTAGATGATTCAAAAACTATATTTATTACGCATCCTTATTATGCAGTTAATAACCCAGATAATAATTTTAGAATTTATAAGAAAGGCAAAAATTCTGATAGATGGCATTATACACAATGTAAAAATAAAATTGAATACCAAAAAAAGATAAAGGAATATATCTTAGGTTTTTGGGAATATACAAGAGATGAAGAAAAAGCATATACAAATGTTAGTGATTATCTTGAAAAAGATAACTCATCAATGTTTGATTATTTTATGGGTGGAAAAAAAGATGAAAAGATTTTAATTGAAAAAAAGATGAAAAGAGAAGAAATGGCTATGACTAATAATGGTAATTTTTTAACGGATAATGATGCCAAAAACATGAGTAAACGTTGGAGCAAATATATTGATGATAGCAATATTGAATTAGCTGTTTTATCATTTAATCAAAAATATGTAGATGAAAATATTGATATTAAAGAACTACATAAGAAAATTACTACAGATGTTATGCCAAAATTTTTGAGTTATTGTGGTTATGAAAAACCAAAAGAAAATTTGGAGTGGATTGTCGCATTGCATAATGATAGAGATAATAATTATCATTTTCATATTGCATGGATTGAGAAAAATAAATGTTATAAAACCAAAAATAATAAATTAGAACACCGTAGGAAATTAATGTTAGAAGAAAAAGAGATTAATTTTATGAAAAGGCAAGCAGTTTTAACAATAGAAAGAAAAAAACTGTATACACCAGCAATTATTGAATTAGGAAAGAATTTAGATCAATTAAAGAGTTATTTTAACCCTAAAGATTGTAACTTTACTTTAAAAAATATAAAAGACTTAGAATTTGAAGAAAAAATAATTAAGTTAGGTTTTCTAATAAATGAGATTCGTTCTACAGATAAAAAATATATTAAATATAATTCTCTACCTAAAAATCAAATAGGTTATGATATTAGGAGTTTAACAAAGGAAATTAAAAAAGATATTTTTAAACAAAGTAAAATGAAACAATTAACAAAGGAAATAGAAAATGCAATCAATAAAATTAATGATATATTAATAGATATAGATAAAAGAAATAATATATCAAAAGTAGGGTTTGAAAACATTTTAGAAAATAAATTAATCAAGGAAAAGATTGAAGCAGAAGATAATTATATTTTAAATGCTATTGTGAATCATGCTTTATATAATTTTTCTTATTATCGAAAAAAACTTAATAAAGACAATTTTAAATTAGAAGATTTAATTGATGAGATGGCATATCAATTTTATAAAAAAGATTTTAAAGAATTAAGAAATAAGAAAATATATTATACAAAAAAGAAATTGTTGATAAGAACTTTTAAAGGAAAAAAATATAAGAATAGTATTGAATATGCACTTGATAGACTTGGTTATGAACAAGAACAAGCTGCTAAAAAATTCTATGATATGTTTAATGAAACAAATGAATATGAAATATAAAAAAGAAAGGAGTAAAAAAATGAATTATGTAGTTTTAATGGGAAATATTTTAAGTTTAGAAGAAAAAGATGAAAATTGCTCTATGAAAATTGCTGTTCAAAGAAATGAAAAAGATGAAAATGGAAATTATAAAACAGATAATTTTAATTGTATTTTATATGGTAATTTAAAAAAGGCACAAGATTATTTAAACAAAGGTGATGAAGTATTTATTAGTGGTGAAGTTCATTATGATGAAAATACGTCCAGTATTTATATAACGATACATAAATTAGTTTTTATGGATACTAACAGCAAAGATAATGAGCAAGTAAAATTGTTAGAATGG
>CANQIN010000025.1 GCA_947623995.1 uncultured Bacilli bacterium
AAAAAAGTACCAGATAAAAAAGAAGATTATCAAATGGTTAATACTAATAATAGTAGTTGTATTGATAATTTAGATATCTATATTAAAATTAAAGATAACATAATTGAAGATATTTATTTTGATGGAGAAGCTTGTGCAATTTCTACTTCTTCTTGCTCAATTATGATTCATAATTTAATAGGTAAAACTGTTAAAGAAGCTAAAGAATATGTAAGTAATTTTAAGAGTATGATTGATGAACAACCATATGATGAAGAATTACTTAATGAAGCTAATGCTTATAATAATATTTATAAACAAAATAATCGTAAGCATTGTGCTTATCTACCTTATGAAGGAATTTTAAAAATATTAGATAAATATGATGAGTAATTAGAAAACGCCTAATAAATGATAGGTGTTTTTTACTTTATTTTGAAATATAATTATTGTAAAATATATTCAAATTAATGAGGTTATTTATGAATAAAGAAATTTATTATGTAAGTCAAGAAGGCTATGATTTATTTTTAAAAGAAATTGATAATTTAAGAGATTTATTAAATCGAAGTGGTAAAGATAAAAGTGAATCTTCTATTTCAGCGGTTGGTGATGGATGGCATGATAATTTTGATTTTGAAGAATCGGCAAGAGATGAAAAAAAGATTTTAAAAAAGATAGATGATTATTGTAAAATATTAAATAATTTAGAAATTATAAAAGAAGATTCAAAAGATAATAATGTTGTAAAATTAAATGATAAAGTATTATTAAAATTAGATTATGAAGATGGAAGTAGTGAAGAATGTATTTTTAAATTAGTTGGAACATTTTATACTAATGATTTAGAAGAAATTACTTTAAATTCACCAATTGGAAAAGCTATATATCATCAAAAAATACCTTCTATAACAAATTATAGTGTAAATGATAAAACTATAAAAGTGGAGATAAAAGAAAAAATAATTTAATCTTTTCTTCATATATTTTTATAGGTGGTAAAATTGAATTTATCTGATTTGCAAAGAAAAGATATTGTTAATATTTTAGATGGTAAACGTTTAGGTAGAATAGTAGATGCTGAAATAGATGAGAGTGGAACTATTATTCATTTTGTTATTGAACCTAAACGTTTTTTTAAATTATTTCATATCCGTGATGATGTTTTAATTACTTTTAAACAAATTAAAAAAATTGGCGAAGATGTTATTTTAGTTGAATTTAGTGTTAATGAGTTTTAAATTCTTGAATTTTACTAATAAATTTGTTATGATGTATACAGATGAAGGAAACTTCATACAATAAAAAAGGATACATCATGAAATGTGGTTATCAGATGTATTCCCTGTTAGAGAATAAAACATCTGAAATCAACTAATGTTGATCAGATGTTTTAGTTTACTTTATTTTAAAAATTAAAATAAAGATTAATACGATAAATACTAAAATTAGTATATATAATAATAAAATAATTATATAATATGATAATTCTTTCTTGCTCATATTAATCACCACCTTTCATTTTTTAAATTTAAAAAATAAAAGGGGAAAAACATCTGATTATTATTTCACAATGTATCCAATATCATTATAGCAAACTATTAATAACGTGTCAAAAATTATCATTAATTTTTAGAAAAGTTTTAAATAAATTGCATATTATGACAACTTTTTATATAATGGATATGGTGATTTGATGAAAAAAAGTGGTTTTTTACAAGGTGCTTTTATTGCAACGGCTAGTGTTATAATATGTAAAATTCTAGGTTTAATATATGTTATACCTTTTTATGATATTATTGGTAATCAAGGTGGAGCTTTATATAGTTATGCTTATGAGATATACTCAATATTTTTAAGTTTATCAACTGTTGGTATTCCAACTGCTATAAGTAAAATTATCAGTGAATATAATACTTTAAATTATCAGCATTTAAAAGAACGCGCTTATAAGATGGGCTCTAAAATTCTTAGTATTTTAGGTATTATTTGCTTTTTAGCATTATTTATTTTTGCGCCTCAAATAGCTTATTTAATTAAGGGTGATTCTTTAGGAGGTAATAGTCTAGAAAGTATTACTTTAGTTATTAGAACAATTTCAACAGCTCTTTTAATCGTGCCAATGTTAAGTGTTAATCGTGGTTATTTACAAGGTCATAAATTTATTATGCCTTCAGAAATATCTGCTGTTATTGAACAATTAGTAAGAGTAATTATTATTGTTTTAGGAAGTTTTTTAGCTTTAAAAGTTTTTAATTTAGGCTTAGATATTTCCGTTAGTATTGCGGTTTTAGGGGCTACTATTGGGGCTTTTATTTCATATGTTTATTTAAAATATAAAATTAAAAAGAATAAAGATATTTTTAAAATTACAAAAAAAGAAAGTGTTGAAGAGAAAAAAGTTACAGCTAAAGCTTTATTTAAAAAGATTTTATTTTATGCTATTCCTTTTGTTTTAATTGATATTATTAAATCTTCTTATAGTATTGTTGATTTATTTACGATTGTTAAAACTTTAACTAATTTAGGTTATTCGGCTATTGATGCGGAAAATGTAATGGGGGTAATTTCAACTTGGGCTTCTAAATTAAATATGATTATTATCTCCATAAGTATTGGAATTACAGCTAGTTTAATTCCTCATATTATGCCAAGTTTTGTTAAAAAAGATTTTAAAGATGTTAGTAAAAAAGTTAATGAAGCAATGCAAATATTAGTTGTTTTAACAATTCCTATGACTATTGGTTTATCATTTTTATCTTATCCCGTTTGGAATGCTTTTTATGGTTATGATCAAATTGGTGTTAGTTTATTTTCCGTTAATATTTTTATTGCTATTACTTTATCATTTCAATCAATACTGGTTGATACCTCCCAAATAATGAATAATACCAAATTATCTTTTGGTTCACTATTTTTAGGCTTATTAGTTAAGTTAATATTAAATGTGCCAATGATGCATTTATGTCAGTCCCTAGGTTTTGAAGCTTACTATGGTTCATCAATTGCTAGTATTATTTCTCAAGCCACAACAATAAGTTTCTTATTATGGCAATTACATCGTAAATATCATATAACATATCAAGAAACAGTTAAAGTTTTAGGTAAAACCCTTATTTCTTGTGTTGTGATGGTAGCCATCTTATTCGGTTTAAAATTTATCTTCCCAATTACGGCAAGTAGTAGATTAATTAGTATTATTATCTGTGTCGTTTATGGTTTAGTAGGAGGAATTGTATATTTTTATTTAATGCTTAAATTAAAGGCTATACCTAAAGTAAATAAATTAAGTGATGTTAAAAATTTGTTAAAAAATAATTAGGAGTATTTATGAAGAAAGTAAAATATATGTTAAAAAAAATTAAAGGGGTAGATTATAAATCATTTTATAATCATGCTAAAAAAATAGCTAAGAAAGTTCATAAGCCAACTATCTTTATTCTTTTTGATATGGCTTGGTGTGCCATTCGTTATGGCAGTGGCTATATGGATTATTTTGAATTTGAATTTTATCTATTAAAAGGTAGAGAACGAAAAACTTATTTAACTGGTAGATTAAATAATGAAATTGTAAGAAAATATAATGATAAAAAAGATTGGGATAAATTAGATGATAAAATTAAGTTTAATCATTTATTTAAGAAATATTTAGGAAGAGATTTTATTGATTTAAGAGAGAGTAGTTTAGAAGAATTTAAAAAGTTTTTAAAAGGTAAAGATAAAGTTGTGGCTAAACCGATTGATGATTGTGGGGGAAAAGGGGTTTTGGTTTTAGAAGAATTTAAAAATGTTAAAAAAATTTATGAGGAATTACTTTCAAATAAACAATATTTAGTGGAAGAATATCTTATTCAACATGAAGATTTAAGTAAACTTTATCCTGATAGTGTAAATGGTCTTAGAGTATTATCTTTTTTAGATGATAAGGGTGTTGCCCATATTTTAAATGTTATTTTAAGAATTGGTAATAATGGTAAAGTTGATAACTTTAGTAGTGGAGGAATGTATACTTTTGTTGATAATACTGGTCATGTTTATGCCCCAGCTATTGATGAAGCCGGTAATATTTATGAAAAACATCCTTTTTCAAATGAAAAGATTGTTGGTTTTAAAGTTCCTCATTATGAAGACTTAGATAAAATGATTAATAAACTTTCTTTAGTGGTTCCAAGTGTTAGATATGTTGGTTGGGATATTGCGGTTACTAAAAAAGGTTTAGTTGTTTTAGAAGGAAATCAATATCCCGGAATATTTCAAGTTAAGCCAAGTTTAAGCGGTAAAAAAGAAGGAATGTTACTAGAGTACCGTAAATATATGGATATTTAAGCAAAATCGCTTGCAATTTAGCATAAATTATAATATACTTTAGTTGTTATTGAAGTTTTACTATGGTTTTAATGAACCTCTTTCATAAAACGATGGTTAAACCGATTTAAAAAGTAAGGAGGATTTTATTATGGCAATGACTAAAGAAAGAAAATCGGAAATTATTAAAGAATTTAGAAAAAGTGAAAAAGATGTAGGTTCTACTGAAGTTCAAATTGCGCTTTTAACTGAAGAAATTAATAATTTAACTGAACATTTAAAAGTTCATATTCATGATTTTCATTCAAAATATGGTTTACAAAAGATGGTAGGACGTCGTAAAAAACTTTTAAATTATTTAAAAGAGAATGATGTAGTATCATACCGTGAATTAATCAAAAAATTAAATTTAAGAAAATAGGCACTAAATTTTTTAGTGTCTTTTTGTATAAGAAGGAGGAAGTATATGAAGAAAGTATTTGAGTATGATTTTTTAGGAAGGAAATTAGTAGTTGAAACTGGTCATTTAGCTAAACAAGCTAATTCAGCGGTTTTAGTAAGATATGGTGATACAGCGGTTTTAACAGCTGTTGTGATGGGTAATGCTGTAACTCAAGATTTTTTTCCATTACAAGTATTGTATCAAGAAAAGTTATATTCAGTAGGTAAAATTCCAGGAGGATTTATTAAAAGAGAGGGAAGACCTACTGATGAAGCAACTTTGGCAGCAAGAATTATTGATCGACCATTAAGACCAATGTTTGATGAAAATTTAAGAAATGAAATTCAAGTTATTAATATGGTTTTAAGTGTTGATGTTGATAATTCGCCAATTATGGCAGCATTGTTTGGTTCTTCACTTGCTTTAGGAATATCAGAAATTCCTTTTGATGGTCCTGTATCGGGAGTTGTGGTTGGTAAAATTGGCAAAAACTTTATTATCAATCCAACAGCAAGTGAATTAGAACAAAGTGAATTAAATCTAACCGTAGCAGGTACTAAAGATGCAATATGTATGGTTGAAGCAGGAGCTAGTGAATTAAGTGAAGGTAAAATGCTTGATGCCATGATGTTTGGTCATGATGTTATCAAAGACTTATGTGAATTTCAAAATCAAATTATTAAAGAAGTTGGAAAAGAAAAAGTAGCTCTTGAAAAAGCAACTTTAGATGACAATTTAGTTAATGAAGTAGAAGCTTTTGCCCATGATGATATGTTAAAGGCTATTCAAATAAAAGATAAATTAGAAAGTTATGCTAAAGTTGATGAAGTAAAAGAAGAGACGGTTAAACATTTTGAAGAAGTTTATGCTGAAAATGAAGATAAAGATGGTATTATTAAACAAGTAAGTAAAATTGTTAATAATTTAGAAGGTAAAGTTGTTAGAAATTTAATTACGGAAAAGAAAATAAGACCTGATGGTAGAAAAACAGATGAAATAAGACCCTTAGAAGCTGAAGTAGATATTTTAGCTAGAACTCATGGCTCAGCTATATTTACAAGAGGTCAAACCCAAAGTTTAGCAACAACAACTTTAGGCGCGATTGGAGAGCATCAAATTCTTGATGGTCTTGGTATTGAAGATAGTAAAAGATTTATGCTTCACTATAATTTTCCAGCTTTCTCTGTTGGCGAAGTAGGTCGTTATGGTTCACCAGGAAGAAGAGAAATTGGTCATGGAGCTTTAGGTGAAAGAGCTTTATCTTACGTAATTCCAAGTGAAGAAGAATTTCCATATACAATTAGAGTTGTATCCGAAATTTTAGAAAGTAATGGTTCATCTAGTCAAGCTACGATATGTGCTGGTTGTCTATCTTTGATGGCAGCAGGTGTTCCAATTAAAGCTCCTGTAGCCGGAATTGCAATGGGTTTAATAACTAGTGAAGATAGTAAAAAATATACTATTTTGACCGATATTCAAGGACTAGAAGATCACATGGGTGATATGGACTTTAAAGTTGCTGGTACTCGTGATGGTATTACAGCTTTACAAATGGATATTAAAATTAAAGGTGTTACGAAAAGCATTTTAAAAGAAGCTTTAAGTCAAGCTAAAAAAGCTCGAATGGAAATATTAGATGTCATGCAAGATTGCATTAAAACCCCAAGAAAAGAATTAAGTCCATATGCACCAAAGATTGAAACTTTCCAAATTGATCCAGAAAAGATTAAAGATGTTATTGGTCGAGGTGGAGAAATGATTACTAAGATAATCTTAGAAGCCAGCCATGTTAAAACGGTTAATGATAAAGATGCCGTTAAAGTTGATTTAGAAGATGATGGTCGAGTAATTATTTATCACACTGATGAAAATATTATTAAAGAAACCAGAAGAAGAATTGAAGAAGTTGTACGAGAAGTAGTACCGGGAGAAATTTATCAAGCTACGGTTATTAAAGTTGAAGACTTTGGTTGTTTCGTAAGTTTATGGGAAGGCTGTGAAGGAATGGTTCATGTATCACAATTAGATAATAAAAGAGTTAATAAACCAAGTGATATTGTTAAAGTAGGCGACAAAATACTGGTTAAATCGTTAGGATATGATAATCGCGGTAGACTAAATCTATCAAGAAAAGAAGCTTTACCAAAAGAAAATAAAAAAGAAAAAGAATAATATGAGAGTTTACATTTTTAAAAATGTAAATTCTTTTATGTTATTTAAAAATTGACATTTAACTTATTAAGATGTAATATATACAAAAAATTGGGGAAGATACTGCTTGATGAATTTAATAAATGGAGGTTAAAGTAATGGAAAAAAATTTACAAGAAGAAAAAGAATATTTAGAAAATACGATATCACGTTTTGAAGAAATAATTGAAGAAGAAGAACTTCGAATTAAAGCTATACCTAGAATGCATAGTAATGATCCAATTTTAATGGCAAGCTTATTATCGACCTATAAAACTAAATTAGAAACATTAAAAAGAACTATAAATAAACCATATTTTGCCAGAATTGATTTTACTAGTGAAGAAACAAGAAAAGAAGAAGAATGTTACATTGGTAAAGTTGGGGTATCTGATAATGATAATAATTTAATTACAGTTGATTGGCGTGCTCCCATTGCGTCAATTTATTATGATAGTAATATTGGTGAAGCATCATATCTAGCTCCTGAAGGTAAAATAAAAGGAACTTTAAATCTAAAAAGACAATATGATATTGAAGATAAAGTATTAAAGAGTTATCAAGATGTTGATACCGTATCCAATGATGAAATATTAAAACCATATTTAACTGCTAGTGCTGATAATCGGTTAAAAAATATTGTTTCAACAATTCAAAGTGAACAAAATAAAATAATTAGAAATCCTTTATATAATAATTTAATTATTCAAGGAGTAGCTGGTTCTGGTAAAACAACTGTTGCTTTACATCGAGTAGCTTATTTAGTTTATAATAATCGTCAAAATATTAAACCAGAACAATATTTAGTTGTTGGGCCTAATAAATTTTTTATCAATTATATTTCTAATGTTTTACCTGATTTAGATGTAAATAATGTTTCGCAATTAACATATGATGAAATAGTTAAGAATCTTATAAATGAAAATTTTGATTTAATATCTGATAAAAATAAATTATTAAAATTAGCAGAAGATCCTAATCAATTATTTTATCATCATTTAAAAGTATCATTAGTTTTCAAAAATAAATTGGAAAAATTTATTAATGATTTTGATAAAACGATAGTTCCTAAAAATGATTTAATAATTAAAGGTTATAAAATTATAGCTAATAGTGATATAAAAAATATATATGATAGTATTGTATCAGATGGAGTAGATTATAGTATTATTGCTAAAAAAATTGAAAGAGCTTGTTTATTAATTGGCAAATTTATTGAACAACATCAAGAATCAATTATGAGTAATGTATGGAAAGAATATCATTTAAAAACTCAAAATATGGATAAAACTAAAATAGAAAAAGAAAGAAAAAATATTGAATATATTGAAAAAGAATTAAGAAATAATTGTAATCAAAGTTTAAAAAAATATTTTAGTAATGGAAGACCAGCAATTTTAAATTTATATATAAGTTTTTTACAAAAAATTAATAATTATATTAATGTTAATGAGTATGATATTACTGATAAAGTTAAAGAAAATATTGTTTCTTTAAAAAAGAAAAATGTTGAATTTGAAGATTTAGCATCTTTAGTTTATTTGTATTATCGAGTATATGGTCCAAATGAATATGCTAATTATCGTCAAGTTGTAATTGATGAGGCTCAAGATTTTGGCGAATTTAATTTCTTAGCTTTAAAACTTTTAATGCCTAATGCTACCTTTAGTATATTTGGAGATTTAGCTCAATCAATATATCAATATCGTGGTGTAGAAAATTGGGAGAAAATTATTAAAACAACATTTAATGATAAATGTGATTTAATGTATTTAAGTAAAAGTTATAGAACAACAACAGAGATTATGAATTCAGCTAATAATATTACTAAATATTTAAATTTAACAACAGCCCAGCCAGTAATTAGACATGGTAAAAATGTTAATTATCTTAATTTTGATAATAATCAATCATTAGTAATTGGGGATATTATTAATAGTTATAATGAAAAAGGTTATAATTCTATTGCTGTAATTTGTAAAGATGAAAATGAAGTTTTAGAAATTCATGAAGAATTAAAAAAATTAGGAATAAATGCTAAGACAATAACTGATACTGATACTAAGTATGAGGGTGGATTATGCATAATTACTAGTTATTTAGCTAAAGGATTAGAATTTGATGGGGTAATTATATCCAATGCTAGTGAAAAAATATATAATTCTGAAAAGCCTTTTGATATGAAATTACTTTATGTAGCTATGACAAGACCTTTACATGAATTAAATGTTTTATATCATAATGAAATTACAAAACCATTAATAAATGAAATAAAAGAAAATAATTTAACTAAATAATTAGGGGGAAGAAAATATGTTAGATAATGAAAATTTAATTGATTTATCATTATACAAAGTATTTTATTTAGTATGTCAAAATGGTAGTTTTTCTAAAACAGCAAAGATATTAGATGTTACTCAACCAAGTGTTAGTTATAGTATAAAAAAATTAGAAGATGAATTAGGAATAAAATTATTTGAAAGAGGTAATGTTTTAATTAAAACTCCAGAAGCTGAAGAATTGTTACCTTATGTTTTAGAAGCTTTAAATAGTATTAAAAATGGAGAAAGAAAAATTAATGATCTAATTAATTTAAAGAAGGGACAAATATCAGTTGGTATTCCATCTCATATTGGAGTTTTCTTGCTAACTAATATTATTAAAAAGTTTAACTTAAGTTATCCTAATGTAAAAGTTAAAGTAATTTGTAAATCTACTAAAGAATTATTTAGGTTATTAAGTTTAAATGAATTAGATATTGTAATTGATTGTTCACCGTTAGAAGAAAATACTAAAGATTTTGTAGTTAAGAAAATTGCTAAAGAAAAGTGTGGTTTAGCATGTAATATTAAAAATAAAGATTTATTAGATAGAGTTGTATTATTAAAAGAAATTGAAAAATATCCTTTAATTGTTCCTCTAAGAACATCAAGTAGTACAAAATATTTAAAAGAAGTATTTAATTATAATAATGTTTCATTTGAACCAAGATTTGAAATTGCGACAAGTGATATGATTGCCGAAATGGTAGAACAAGATATTGGAATAGGCTTTTTATTTGAAAAAACTATTGCCAAATATTCTAGTTTAAAGAAAATAAATATTGATTGTGAATTTCCTACTTTTGATATATTTTTAATTCATAAAGTTTCATTACTATCAACAACTGCTCAAGAATTTATTAAGTTTTTAAGTAAAATTAATATATAAAAAAATTTTATAAGCATTATAAAAAATATTAAATTGATTTATAATGCTTTTATTGTATAATAATTTTTAGGTGATATAGATGCCAAAATATAATGTGGGATGGGGTATTACTAATTCTTGTAATATGAATTGTCAATTTTGTTATAGTAAAGATACTAGATGTAGTATTAAAAATATTACTATAAAAGATTGGATTAAGTTTGTAGATGAAAATCATGATTTAATTGATTCAATTAATTATGGTACTGGGGAAAATGCTTTAAATGATGACTTTTTTGAATTTATTTGGTATGTTAGAAAAAATTATCCTGAAATTACGCAATCTTTAACTACTAATGGATATATATCAGAAAAAGTATTAAAGTCAAAAAGATTATATGATATATATAAAGAATGTCTTGATGAAATAGATGTATCCCTAGATTTTGCTAATGAAGAAAAACATAATGAATTTAGAGGTCAACCTAATGCATATAAATGGGCAATCAATACTTTAAAAATGTTAAAGAAAGATAAGAAAAAAGCAACTATTGTTTTTGTAGGATTTGATCATACAATGACTAAAGATAATATAGATGGCTTATTTAAAATTGCTAAAGAGTATGATGCTTTAGTTAGATTAAATATTTATAGACCAGTTAGTAATAATGAAGAAATTAATAAAAAATTTATTTTAAGTTATAGAAATTTAATAGATGGTATTGAATATATTTATCATAAATATCATATTGTAACTTTAAGTGATGTATTATTAGGAAATATTTATACAAGAAATGCTAATATAAAAGAAAATACAGGAGTAAATAGTATTAGAATTTTACCAGATGGTAGTATTTGTCCATCTACTTATTTAATAAATGAAAATTATCGAGATAAATATAATATAAAACAAAATAATGTTTTATCTAAAGTTAAATTTGATGATTTTATTTTAGCGCCTATTCCTCAAAAATGTAATTCATGTGTTATTAAAGAACAATGTAGAGGAGGAGTATATGATAGGAGAATGTTATGGTATAACACTTTAAAAGAAAGGGATCCTTATTGTCCATTTGAAAATAATGATGATTTAAATAAAGAACAATTTATGACATTAAAGAAAAAAAGGGTATCTGTTCATGATGGTTATTTACCAACAATGTTTTTTAAAAATTAGGAGGATTTATGTTAGAAGATTTTAAACCTGAAATAGCATTTATTATGAGAAGTGATGAAATTATAAAAGATTTTAAATTAAAAAGAGTTACAATTAATACTTCTTTTGGACCTGTTCATAGATGTTATATTGGTAAAATTTATAATATTCCTGTTTTAATAATATATGGACGATTTAATAGTGAAAAAGTTCCATCTAATCAAATTAATTTTGAACAGACAATTGAAGCAGTTAAAAATGCTGGAGCAAATAAATTAGTAGGAACTTTTGTAGTAGGAGGAATAAATCCTGATATGCCTCAAGGTAGTGTGTATGTTTTAGATAATTTAGTGGGAATGGGAAATTATAATATTAAATGGAATCAAAATTATTCTTTTCATAATGCTGAAATGTATGAACCATTTTGTAGTTCTTTAACTAAACAATTATGTATAGCTAGTCGAAAAATGCCTTTTGAAGTAAAAGAAAATGCTACTTATGTATCATTTTATGGTTATCCAAGAATTGAAACTAAAGCTGAATTAGATTTTTATAATAAGATGGGTTGGGATGTTGTTGGTCAAACATGTGATCCTGAAGCAACTTGTGCAAGATTAAATCAAATATGTTATGCTGGGATAGCAGTTCAAATTGATGATCCAAAAGGCAGAAAAAACTATATTAATACTTTAAAAGAAAATAAAGTTGGAAAAGCCTATGTTGAAGATATAAAATCATGTCGAAAAAGAACTACCCAAATAATTTTACAATTTTTAAAAGATTATCAAGAATTTAATTGTGATGTATGTTCTAAAATGGCTAGAAAAAATAATAATTTTAGAGAATTTCCCGATGATTTTTATGAATAGAAGGAGATATATATGAAAGTATTTTTGGCAATGCCTTATTCTCAATTATGTGATAAAAATTATGAATTAAAAAAAGAGTATAAAGATTTTTTTAAAAAGTTAATTAGAGAATTAAAAGCCATAAATTGTGATTATTTTTTAGCATGTGAAAGAGAAAAATGGGGAAAACGTTATAGTAGCGCTACAGAAAGTACTACTATTGATTATGATACTATTAAAACTGTAGATTTAGTAATTGTTATTCCTGGTGTACCAAATTCTGGTGGTGTTCATGTAGAAATTGGTTGGGCATCAGCTAATCAAAAAAGATTAAAAATATTTTTAAAGAAAGATTATCCTTATTCACCAATGGTTTTAGGAATTCATTCCTTAACTAAAACTGACTATATTTATTATAATAATGATTATAGTGATGAACTAATAAATTTAATAATACTGGAAATTAAAAAATTTAAGGAGGAAAGTAAAATATGATTTATGAAATTAAACTCAGTATTAAAGATTATGCTACTTTATATGTTTACACAAGTCTATCAGCATTAAAGGATAAACTAATTCAACCAAACTCACAAATTAAAAGAACAATTCCCATTACCAAAGCATCATATTTAGAAGTAACTAAAAATGATATTAAATATGATAATGCAATTATTATTGCTCAAAGTAATGAACAAAATATGTATTATGATAAAGAACATAATGTATCTTTCTTATATATTAATGATGAAAATATTAGATTTCCTGATTTAGTTTACATAGCTCTTTCAATGTTTTCCAAAATATTAGCAGAGCAAAAAAAATATTTATTACATAGTTCTTCATTACAATTAGATAATAATGGTATTGTCTTAGTAGGAGATGCTAATGCAGGTAAAACAAGCCTTGCTTATGAAATGATGTCAAAACATAATTGTAAATTAATTTCTAATGATCATTCAATAATTGGAATTCAAAATAAAGAACCAATGATTTTAGGAGGAACTAAAGAGATTCAAATGAGATTAGGGGCAATAGAACTATATTTTCCAGAATTATATGAAAAAATTAATATTAAAGTTAAAGATAAAGATAAATGGAATAAAAAAATAGTTATTAATGATTTAATTGATTCTAATTTAATTTTAGAAAATAATGAGGAAGTTGCTTTAAAAAATATTTATAGTATTAGTACAACTAATTCTCTTAAGTCATTTATTAGAAAAAAAGATGATATCGATGAATTTTTATTTCTTTATGAAAGTTTATCAAAAATAATTAAAGGTACTTATAATTATATAACTGGTTTTAATTATCCAATGCCTTCTATGGAAAATGAAAAAATATTATTTGATTTGAGCGATGTTTGTAAAAAAATTGTTAATCATTGTAGTGTTAGTGAAGCTAAAGGTGGAATAAATGATTTAGCTAGGGAGTTAGTAAAAAAATATGAAAAATAAAAAAATAATACTTGTAACTTTATCGCCAGAATCTCATCGAACATCAGAAGAAAATTTAGGAATAGAATATTTAAAATCAGCATTAGTTAAAGAAGAATATCAAGTAGAAATAATAGATGCTTGGTTAAATGATAAAAATGTTCAAACTGTTTATGAAAAAATAATAAAACAAATTGATAATATTTTATTTGTTGGGATATCATCATATATGTCTAATACTTATAATACTATTGAATTAATTAAGATGTTAAAAAAATATAATCCAGAAATTAAAATTGTTTGTGGGGGTTTTGGACCAACTTTTTATCCTAAAGAATATTTACAATCACAAGCTGATTATATTATTAGAGGCGAAGGTGAGAAAGCTATATGTGAATTAGCAAAAAGTATTGAAGAAAATAAAATCCCTTATGATATAGATAATGTAGGTTTTATAAACAAAGGAAATATAATTATAAATAAAATGGGATGTTTAGAAAATAATTTAGATTCTTTACCATTTCCAAGTAGAGATAATATGGATGTAGTTTTAAATAGAAAATCTTCAGTTAATATGGTTACATCTAGAGGTTGTTCAGGAAATTGCGAATTTTGTTCTGTTATTGCTTTTTTTAGATTAAGTAAGGGAAAAGTTTGGCGAACAAGAAGTATTAAAAATATTGTTGATGAAATAGAATTATTAAATAAACAAGGGGTTAAATATATTAAAATGGTTGATGATTCTTTTATAGATGGAACAAGAGATGAAGATTGGTGTAAAGAATTTGCTGATGAAATAGAAAAAAGAAATATTAAAGTTAAATTAAGGGGGCAAATAAGAGCTGATAAAGTGAGTGATAAAATATTAGCAAATTTAAAAAGAGCAGGATTTTTTTCATTTGCTTGTGGTATTGAAAATGGTTCAATAAGTACTTTAAAAAGAATGAATAAAAAAGCAACATTAATGGATAATAAAAAAGCTTTAGATTTATTTAAAAAATACGATTATATAGTTCAAATGGGTTATATATTATTTGATAAATATACAACATATCAAGAATTAGTTGATAATTATCAATTTTTATTAGAATATGATTTTACTGTAACAAAAGGGATTTTTTCAGAAATGTTTTCAGCAGAAGGAACTAAATTAAACGAAAGATTAAGAAAGGAAAAATTATTAGAAGAAAGTAATTTTATCAATAACAATAATAAATATACAATAGATAATCTTTTAGTTAATAAAATATATTTAGGACTTAAAAAATGGCATAAAAGTCATAGTAAAATATATGATATGACAATTGATCCTATAATTGCACCTAAAGCTATTGGTGATGAGTCAATGAAAAAATTTTATGAATATGCTATGGAATTAAAAAAATTAGATTTATTAATATTTAAAAATATTTTATTAGATGTAAAGAATAATCCTAATCTTAATATTGAAGAATATATTAATAATTATATTTTAAAAACTAAAGAAAATTATGAAAATATTAATAATAATGTAACTAAATTATATCGAAAAAATAATTTAATTTATGATGCAAATATTAATCCATTTATTTAAAAAAGATGTTATAATAATTAAAATTGGAAGGAGAATATTTAATGGAAAAAACAAATGCAATTGATTTTTTAGGAAAAGATGTTAAGGTAATAATTGATAGACAGTTAGGCACTAAACATCCAAAACATGGATTCATGTATATGTTAAACTATGGTTTTATACCTAATACTATTAGTGGAGATGGTGAAGAATTAGATGCTTATTTATTAGGAGAATTTGATCCTGTTTCATCTAGTGAAGGAAAGGTTATTGCTGTAATACATAGAACAAATGATGATGATGATAAGTTAGTAGTATCAAAAAATGGGAATGATTATTCTGATGATGCGATTAAAGCTTTAACAGAATTTCAAGAAAGATTTTTTGAATCAGTAATTATTAGAAAATAGAGATATTGTCAAAGAACAATGTGAAGTTGTTCTTTTTTGATTATGTCTAACTTTACATAATCATAATAATGGAGAAATTGTTTTATCTAAAACTACTAATGAATTATTAGATAAATATGGTATTGTAAAATGTAGTGAAAAAGAATTTAAAAGTATTGCTAAAAAAGATTATATTAAGTATAGAAAATCAAAATATGAATATGAAGTATTAATTTCAAATAAAAAAGATTTTAAAGCAAAGTACAATATTTCTATAATTGATAAAATAACTTTAGATGACCTTATGGTTTTAATGATTAAGGGGGAAGAGTAATGATTGGTTTTTTAAAAAAGATTTAGCTATGATAAAAAGTAATTTGAAATTACTAGGAATATTGATTGTTGTATATGCCATAATGGGTTTAATAGGAAAAATGGATATATCCTTTATTATTCCATTTATGTGCGTAATGATCATGATTTCAACATTTAGTTATGATAATTATAATAAATGGGATGCTTATTCTATATCATTACCTAATGGAAGAACCAACAGTGTAAAATCTAAATATATAACAACAATTTTAATGACCTTTATAGTTTCAATAATCACAATTATTTTATCTTTTATTATTTCTTATGTGAATACTAAAGTTATTAATTATGAACAAATATTAGTAACAATGTTTGGTACAGTATTTGGTACTCTATTAGTTTTAACTATTATGTATCCAATAATTTATAAATTTGGGGTTGAAAAAGCAAGAATTGGTATCTTTTTAATTGTGTTTGGGATAGTCATTATTGGTAGTTTACTTGCAAATTATATAGATTTATCTAATCTTTTAAATTCTTTATCTTTTTTAAAAGATTATTTAATATTAATTTTAATAATAATCGCTATAAGTATGGTTTATGTATCATATAAAATATCAGAAAAAATATTTAGTAAAAAAGAATTTTAGAAATAAAAAATAATTAAACTATTTTAAAAATGGAGGAAATATGAAAAAAAGTTTAAAAATTACTTTAATTGTTCTAGGTGTTTTAATAGGAATTATTTTCCTTGATACTTTACAAGCTAAAATCTTTAATAATAGTCCTTTATTAAAGATGAGAGATAATTTAGATGGAGTAAATCTAGACTATGTTGATAAAGGACTATTTGTAAATTATTATCATTGTAATAATAGTGAAAAAGTTACTACTTGGAAAAATACAAAATTTGCTTGTTCTGTTAAAGAAGAATCTAATGAAGAAAAATATTTTAAAACAATAGACAATATAACAATAGAATTAAGTATTTTAAAAAATTGGCATTATGAAGAAATGACATTGGAAGATAGTAAATTTGCTTTAAAATTATATAAAAATTCTCAAGATAAATATGCAACATTAAATTTCTATAATAATTCTTTTACTGTATGTGGCACTGGAAGAACTACTGAAGAAATTACTTTAAATAATGGTATTTTAGCAACAATTGGTTATTATGGTGAACCAATATGGAGTGATATATCATTTTATGAATTAAATCCTAATATAGCATTTATTAATAATGGTCTTGAGAAAGAAGATACAGAAGAATTTTTAGAGATAGTAAAGACGTTAAACATAAAATAGAAAGAAATTTATAATTAAAAGAGGCTCATATTTAAGAATGAAGTAGTTTATTTTAGTGACTTTTAGATAAATATTTGATAAAATTAATTTAAAGAAAGTGGGTTCAAGTAATGAAAAAGATACCGTATGGCATAATGAACTTTAAAAGATTAATTGAAGAAAATTATTATTATGTGGATAAAACCATGTATTTAGAAAAACTAGAAAAGATGCCTGATGCCTTAATAAATTTAAGACCAGGAAGATTTGGTAAAAGTTTATTTACAAGTATGATGAATTATTACTATGATATAAATAGTAAAGAT
>CANQIN010000026.1 GCA_947623995.1 uncultured Bacilli bacterium
CCGAGATATATTTTAACATATTGAAATGGGACATTTTAAAAAAATCTTTATGGGACATTTTAAAAAAGGATTAACAGATAGCTAATTTGTACTTGACATTCATATAATAATAGTATAAAATTTTAATTGTTATGAAAAAGGAAAGAAATGTATCCACATTCACCTGAGTGATTACTTACTAGGTTAAAGGCTTTTTTTGAGGATATGTATTTTATATGTTCTTTATTAAAGTTAGGTGGATACTATGTATCTACCTTTTATCATGTATGGAGGTGCATTTATATAGCAAGTAAGAAAGATGAGTTACTAATTAATGAAGCAATTAATGTTGATGAGTTAATGGTAATTGGACCGAATGGAGAACAAATGGGTATTAAAAGTCGTGAAGATGCTTTAACGGTTGCTTCTTTTGCGGGTTTAGATTTAGTTTTAATGAGTGGAACTAAAACTCCTGCTGTTGCTAAGATTATGGACTATAATAAGTATCGTTATGAAAAGCAAAAGAAACAAAAAGAAGCTATGAAAAAACAAAGAGAAACTAATAAAGACTTAAAAGAATATCGATTAAGTCCTGATATTGATATTCATGACTTTGAAACTAGAGTTAAAAATGCTCGTGAATATTTAGTTAAAGGACATAAAGTAAAAGGATTTATCCGTTTTAAAGGAAGACAAATGTCTCATCCAGAAAGAGGAAGAGAAGTTTTAAATCGTTTTGCGGAAAAATTAAGTGATATTTCTAGTATTGAAACCCAAGTTAAACAAGACGGTAGAATCATGACAATTATTCTTGCACCAAATAAATAATTTTATAGAAAGAAGGATGTATGTATTATGGCTAAAGGCCCAAAAATGAAAACTCATAAAGCAAGTAGTAAAGTTTTCAAAAAGAAAAAAAATGGCGATTTAGTTTATAAAGTTAGTGGTGGAAACCATAAGACTAGTAAAGACAGTGCAAAACAAGTTCGTCAAAGAAGAAATAAAGGAACATTAAGTAAAGGAGAAGCTAGCAGAATTAAATCTGTTATCTAATATAGGTGGTGAATTATGGCAAGAGTTAAAGGTGGAAGTGTTTCAAAAACACGTCGTAGAAAAGTTTTAAAACAAGCAAAGGGATATTTTGGATCTAAACATCGTTTATATAAGACAGCTCAAGAACAAGTTTTCCATAGTGGTGCTTATGCATATCGTGATAGAAGACAAAAGAAAAGAGAATTTAGAAAATTATGGATAACTCGTATTAATGCAGCTTGTCGTGAAAATGATATTAGTTATTCAAAATTTATTAATGGTTTAAATATTGCTGGTGTAACTATTAATCGTAAAATGCTTGCAGAGGTTGCTATTGATAATAAAGAAGCATTTAGTGATTTAGTAGCTATTAGTAAAGATGCTTTAAAAAGTGGTAAAAAAGCTGAAAAGCAAGAACCATTAACAGGTAAAGTAGAAGTTAAAGTTTCAAAAGAAGAAAAGAAAGAAACTAAAAAAGTAGAAGAAAAAACTGTTAAAAAAGAAGAAAAAACTGATTATAGTAGTATGACTTTAGCTGATTTAAAAGCAATTGCTAAAGAAAAAGGTGTTAAAGGATATTCTACTATGAAAAAATCAGAATTAATTGATGCTTTAAAATAATAAAAAATTTGCAAAAAAATGCAGATTTTTTTTATTTTCAACTTGACATAGGGGGGGGGGTTAAGGTTTATAATTACTCTAAGAATAGAGTGATAAAATGAAGCTAGAAAAGTATGTTGATAAAAATTTAAAAATAAGAAAAACAATATTAATAAGTATAAGTGTAATAGTATTAATAGGTGTATCATTTCTTCTATACAAAACATTCGCGTCCTTTACAGAAAATGTAGAATTTCCAATGATGAAAGGCAAAGTAGATTATTTTGGTAATAGTGATATTTATTTTGCATTCTATAAAGGAGAAGAACAAATAGATGAAATGCCCCAGAAAGATAATAAAGAAAATTTAGTATTTGAACGAGGTGAATGTGATAATGGAGCAAGTATAATATGGAATAGTGAAGAATGGGGACCAATGGTAAAAAATTTAAGTAAAAATAAAACAAAGTGCAGTTTGTATTTTAAAGAACAAAAAGAGATAGTTTTAGGTAAAGACATTCTTCCAGTAGAAAGTGGAGATGGTTTATATGCCGTGTTACATAATGATTTAGAAGAATTAGGACAAGAATGGAATCAAATAGAGTATAGGTATGCTGGAGTAGATCCAGATAATTATGTATCATTTAATAATGAACTATGGCGAATCATAGGTTTAGTAAATGTAAAAGTAGGAGATAGTGTAGAACAAAGAGTAAAAATAGTAAGAACAGATGGAGTAAAAGATCAAAAAGATTTTGGAAACTATGCATGGGATAGAAGTGGTTCAGGATGTGCCAATAATTGGACAACCTCAAAATTAAAAGATATGTTAAATGGCATATATTATGAAAGCGGAATAGGCGAATGCTATACAGCAGAAAATGATGAAAGCGCATCTCAAAGTATATGTAATTTTAATAATAACGAAGATTTACCAAAAGGTTTAGATGAGGTATCAAGAAATATGATTGACAAAGAAATAATATGGAATATAGGTGGTTGGAATACATCTGAAATAACAGCCAAACAATTTTATGAAAAAGAGAGGGGTTTAATTACGGGAAATAAAAATGCATATCCAAGTGAATGGAGTAGTACCTCAGATGTAGGAGAAAAACATAATGGAATTGGATTAATATATCCAAGTGATTTCGGTTATGCCGTAGGAGGAGAAGTAAGAAACAATTGTTTAACAAAAAATTTGTATGATTATGATAGAGATAATTGTTGGACAAATGATTGGTTAAAACCAAATAATATAGCATGGTTATTATTTCCAGGTGGTAATGGAGCTTTTACTATTAACGAAGTGTTTATAGATAATGCTTATTCCAACGTATATTCTTCGTACAGTGTTTGGCCAACAGTATATTTAACTACTACTACAAAAATAGTTGATGGAACTGGAGATATAAATTCGCCTTTTGTGTTGTCAGTTCAATAGTATTATCTGCTCAAAAATAGAAAATTATTGCTTCATTAAATTAGGATTAGAATGATTAATAAAATTTATTTCTTCTTTTTTTCTTGCAAGCATCATAACATTTTAGTAAAATAATATTGCAAGGAGGTAATATTTATGTTACATGATATATTAATGATAGTTATAGGTTTAATTGTTGGTTTAGTTATTGGCTTTTTTGGAGCAAGAGCATTTATGAAAAAATATTTAAAGAAAAATCCCCCTATAAACGAAAAAATGATTGAAACAATGATGAGTAGTATGGGAAGAAAACCTAGTCAAAAACAAGTAAGACAAGTAATGAATCAAATGAATCGCTTTATGTAGTGATTCTTTTATTTACATTGCGTGAAAATTATTATTGACTTAGTTATTCTTTTTGTGATATCCTTAAAAAGAAGAATAAGGTGATTAGTGTATGGATTTTTTAGAAAAATTATATAGCAATGAAAATTTTGGACTATATTTAGTAATAGCAATTGCTGTTTTAGTTGTATTATTTTTCATTGTTTTATTTTTAGGTAAAAAAGATGAGAAGAAAACAAAAGAATTGAAAGCTGCTAAGGAAAAAGAAAAACAATTAGTTGAAAATAATGCAACTGGACCAATTGCAATTCCTCCAGTAGGTGAAGAAGTAAAAGCAGAAGAACATAATACTAATGTTAATCCTATTCCTGTCGTTTCTGCAGCACCAATAAATCTTGAACCTGTTTCAGTTGTGCCTCTAGGAGAAGTTAAACCAGTAGAAAATGTAACGCCAGCTTTTAAAGAAATAACAGAAGAAGTTCCTGTTGAAGTTCATGAAGAACCAAAGTTTGAAGAACTTCAAAATGTTGTTTTAAATGAAAATATTAATAATAATAATAATGTTAATGAAGAAGTTGATGATGAAACTAAAGAATTTGATTTTGAAGCTTTAGCGGATGCTATTAATAAAGAATTAGAGTCTATTAAAGAAAGTAAAAATGAGGTTCAAAAAATTGCTGAGCCAGTTGTTGAAGAAGTAAATAATGAAAAACCAGTTATTGAAGAAAAACCATTTGCTTTTCCAACTTTTGAAACAGTTGAACCTGATAAAATACCTGAACAAGTAATTAATGAAGAAAAAGAAGAAGTAAGACCAGTAATTGTAGAAAAACCAAAAATGCCTAATGTATTTAGTTCTGTTTATGTAAATCCTAAAGAAGAAAAGAAAAAATCAGAAGTCGTAAAGCCTAAAGCTGTAGTACCATTTGAATTACCTAAAATGGCTGATTTACCTAAAAAAGCTGAAGCTCAAAAAGAAACGTCTAAAGAAGTTCATTCATTCTTAGATGAAATAGAAGCAGAATCATATCAAATAGATAAGTAAAGAATTAGTAAAGTGCTAATTCTTTTTTTCATAAAAATGAAGGTTTATGATATAATACGAATATAGGAGGGATAATCTTGAAACTCTTTAAAAATGATAACGATAAAATAAATATGGAAGAGGTAAATGAAGTTGTAAGTTTATCTAAAAAAATATTGCATTTATTTTATATTGCAATGGTTATAGGAATGGTTTTAATTATTACTATTATTGCAAGAGAATGGGGCGTATGGAAGTTTCTATTTAGTTTACTAAGTGTTTTATCACCATTCTTTATTGGTTTTATAATAGCGTGGTTATTAAATCCCGTTGTAACTAAATTAGAAGAAAAAAAGATTCCTAGAGCACTTGGAGCAGTAATTGTATATGCTTTCTTTCTATTAATAGCTATATTATTTATTAGATTTTTAATACCAACTATTTATACGCAAATAGAAGCATTAATTAAAAATTTACCAGCTATCTTTACTGAGATAGAAAAAATTATAACAAATTTATTTAGTAGATTAAATGGATTTGATGCTTTTGATTTTAATGCAACAAAAGATGGGATTTTATCTACTTTAACTAATAGTGTTAATAATTTCTTTACAACACTTCCAACTATGTTAGTTAATATAGTAGGAACATTATTTTCTAGTTTAGTAACTATTACATTTGGTTTAGTTATTGGAATATATATCTTAATGGATTTTAATTCAATTAACGGTCATTTATTAAAATTAGTACCTAAAAAAAATCGTTTTGAAATATCACTTTTAATAACTAATATTTCTACTGAAGTTAGAAAAAGTGTTAATGGGACCTTTTTAGTAGCTTTAATGGTCTTTGTTTGCGATTCTTTTGGCTTTTGGGTAATTGGTTTACAAGGTCCATTATTATTTGGTCTATTATGTGGAATAACTGATTTAATTCCTTATATTGGGCCATATATAGGTGGAATTATTGCAGCTATTATTGGTTTTTCGCAAGGACCTATTGTTGGTATCATGACTATTATTGTTGCTTTTATAGTTCAAATGCTTGAAAATAATATATTACAGCCAATAATTATGAGTAAAACAACAAAATTACATCCAGTTACAATTATTGTTGGATTATTGATTTTTGAACATTTCTTTGGTATTATAGGAATGATTTTAGCAACACCTTGTATAGCCCTTGTTAAAGTTGTATGGAAGTTTTTTAAAGAAAAATATAATTTATTTCATGAAAATGATCTAGTTATTGATGAACTAGGAAAGTAAAAATTAGATTTTATAGAGAGTAAATGGTTGGTGGAAATTTACAATGAAGATTTTTATGGTGCTACCTAGGGAGATAACTTCGGGGATAACTCGTTAAAAAAATTAAGTAAAAATAAGGATGGTACCGTCTACAATGACTCCTTTGGTGATCATCCTTTTTGATTGGAGGAAAGTTATGAGATTATTTTTAGTCGCGGGTAAAGCGGGAAGTGGTAAAAGTGAAGTTGCCAAAATAATTAAAGAATATTATGAAAAAAAGAAGGAAAAAACCATTATAACAGAATATAGTAAATATCTTAAAATATTTGCTAAAGAAATGTTAGATTGGGATGGAAATTCTGAGAATAAACCAAGACAATTTTTGCAAGAAATTGGTTTATTTATAAGAGAAAATTTAAAACAAAAAGATTTATTAATTAAAAGAATGAAAACGGATATGTTAGTTTATGAAAAATTTTTTAAAAATGTTATTATATCTGATGTAAGATATCCAGAAGAGATTATTAGTATGAAAAGTGATTATCCTAAGGCTATATCGATATTAGTTATTAATGAACTTGAAGATTCGCCATTGACAATTAAACAAGCAAATCATCCAACTGAGCATGCTTTAGATAATTATGATGGTTTTGATTATGTTATTCATAATGAATTCGAGCAAAACTTAAAAAATGATGTATATGAAATATTGGAGGGATTAGAATGAATTTAAAGAAATTATATTTAGAATATTTTGAAAGTTTAGGACATGTGGTTATTCCCAGTGCTCCCGTAGTACCAGAAAATGATCCATCAGTTTTATTTAATACAGCTGGTATGCAACCTTTAATACCATATTTAATGGGAGAAGAACATCCTTTTGGTAAAAGATTATGTGATGTCCAAAAATGTATTAGATTAACTGATTTAGAAAGTATTGGGGATAATACTCATCATACCTTCTTTGAAATGTTAGGTAATTGGAGTTTAGGAGATTATTTTAAAGATGAAAGTATCGAATATAGTTTTAATTTTTTGACTAAAGTTTTAAATATTCCCGTTGAAAAGTTAGCTATTACGGTTTATGAAGGAGATAAGCAAATACCAAAAGATGAAGTAAGCGCAAATAATTGGCTTAAACATGGAATATCAAAAGAAAGAATTGCTTATTTAGGCCGTGATGATAATTTTTGGATAGCTGGAGAATCTGGTCCATGTGGAGGAGATACAGAAATTTTTTATTGGCGTAGTGATGAAGAAGTTCCTCAAACTTTCGATCCAAGTGATAGTCGTTGGGTAGAAATATGGAATAATGTTTTTATGGAATATTATCAAGATAAAGATGGTAAAATAACTGAATTAAAAGCTAAAAACGTGGATACGGGAATGGGTGTTGAAAGAACTACGGCTATACTAGAAGGTGTTAATGATAATTATTTAACTAGCATTTGGGCTACTGCTTTAGAGTCTTTAGAAAAAATAACAAATTTATCATATCAAGGTAATGAAGAATCAATGCGAATTATTCTAGACCATCTAAGAACCTCTGTTTTTATCGCCGCTGATCCAAGTGGAATAAAACCAAGTAATACTGATCAAGGTTATATTTTAAGAAGATTAATTAGAAGGGCAATTCGTCATGCTAGAAAATTAAATATTGATATTGCTAGTAATTGGGAAGAAGAAATTGCTAATATCTTTATCTTAGAATATCAAGATACCTATAAAGAATTAAAAGAAAATAAACAAGTTGTACTAGATGTTTTAAAAAACGAAAAAGAAAAATTTAATAAAACTTTAGAAAAAGGTTTAAAAATTTTTGAAAAGTTAACTAAGAATATGCAAAATGTTGATGGAGAAACAGCTTTTCATTTATATGATACTTATGGTTTTCCAATTGAATTAACCATTGAAGTTGCTAAAGAAGCTAATATGAGTGTTGATCTTGATGGTTTTAAGAAAAAGTTTAGTGAACATCAAGAAAAATCAAGAACAGCTTCGGCTGGTAAATTTAAAGGTGGTTTAAGTGGGGATGGAGTAATAGAAACTAAATATCATACGGCAACTCATTTACTTAATGCCGCTTTAAAAATTGTTGTTAATAAAGATGTCCATCAAAAAGGAAGTAATATTACCCCAGAAAGATTAAGATTTGACTTTTCTTGTGATCATAAATTAAGTGATGAAGAAAAACAAAGAGTAGAGCAAATTGTAAATGATTGGATTAAACAAGATTTAACAGTTGAAAAATTAACTATGAAAAAAGATGAAGCAATAGCTTCAGGAGCAGAATGTATGTTTATTGAAAAATATCCAGATATCGTAAGTGTTTATAAAATAGGTGATGTATCAAAAGAATTATGTGGTGGACCACACGTTAAAAGTACAAAAGAACTTGGAACATTTAAAATAATTAAAGAAGAAGCTTCATCAGCAGGAGTAAGAAGAATTAAAGCAATATTAGAATAACGTTAAGTTATTCTTTAGGGCATTTAATTTCTTCTTTTCTTTTTTTTAATACATGCTATAATAACAAGTCAAGGGGGGATATAGTAATGAATAATAATGAAAAGAAAACAATATTAATCTATGAAAAACATGGTTTAAAAACTAGTTTAATGCTAAATAATCATGATTTAATTAAAGATGCTAATATGTCTTTTTCAAGTGCTAATTATTTTTTTCAAATGTTATCTACTTATTTACAATTTTATGAATTTTATGATTGTGAATTAATAAGTAAATATTTAATTCTAAAAGATGAATTTAATTCTATTAAAACTGGTGAACTTATGATTTCTAATAAGCAATATGATGAAATTTTAAAAAGTTTATTTTCTTTCGCGTATATTTCTTGTAGTAAAAAAGGAATTAAAAATGCAGTTAAAATTTATAATGAACGTAATCTATTAGTTAATGCTTTATATACTTGTCAAAAATTAAAAGAAGAAGATAAAGTGTTTCATACGTTATATATTGATTCTAATGGTAATTATAAAGTTGCAGTTAGTGATGAAAAGTATAGTGAAGAAGCATTTAATGATGAATTATCTTTAATTAGAAAAAAATACTAGTCTTGTAAAGAGGCTAGTTTTTTGATAAAATTTTTATTGAAGTAAGGAATGATAGTGATGGCTAAAGATGATGATTATAGTATAAAAATGATTCGCTCTATATTAATACTTATATTTGGAATTAGTTGTTGTTTTTGTTTACCTTTTTTTTCACCTAGTAATTTAAAAAATGCTCAAAGTACTGCTGATGGTTTTACTATATCATCATATAATGTAGTTTTAGATGTTAAAAGCGATTTAAAAATTGATGTCATTGAGAATATAGTTGTTAATTGGGAAGAAAATGGTCATCATGGTATTTATAAATTTACACCTTTGTGGTTAGAGTATACTGATAAAAATGAAAAAACAATTAAAAGAAAAGCAAATATAAGTAATTATCAAGCTGTTGGTGAACCTTATAGTTTAGATAATATTAATAAAAAGGCTCGTATTAGAATAGGTGATGCTTCTAAATATGTTTCAACTGGTGAAAAAAAATATGTCATTAAATATACCTATGATATGGGAAGTGATCCATATAAAGGATTTGATGAATTGATTTTTCATGCTTATGGAGATTATTGGGGTACAATTATAAATAATGCTTCAGTTGAAATAAATATGCCAAAGAATATTGAAGATTATGATATAAATTTTTTTACCGATAAATATCGTAAAAATGATGTTACTGATATAGTTGATTACACCGTAAATGGTAATAAAATATATGCAACTTTTAATGAAAATAAAAATAAGCTTAAAAATAAGGAAAACTATGAGCCATTAACAAAATCATTAACCGTAGATATAGCATTACCAGAAGGTTATTTTACTAAAGGAAGTTTTAATTATGGATGGTATTCATTTATTATTACAATAATTATTTTTATTCTAACAATTTGGACAATATTTAATTGGTTTAAATATGGAAAAAATTATGAAAAAGGAGTATTAACAGTTGAATTTTATCCACCAGATAATTTAAATCCAGCTGAAGTAGGATATGTATATAATAAAAAACATGCAAGTAATAAGTTAACAATTGCTTTAATAATTGAATTAGCAAGTAAAGGATATATCAAAATAGATGAAGTAAAAGATAAAGAAGAAAATATAAAAATAACTAATATGTTAGTAAAACCAAAATCTTTAAAAAATAATAGTTCATTAGAAAATCTAATAGAAGTTCAAAAATTGAAAGATGTAGATGATAAATTAAATCAAAGTGAAACAACTGTTATGATTCATCTTTTTAAAAATGGTAATAGGAAAATAGTTGATAATAATTTTGAAGAGTTTTTTAAAGTAAAAGATAAACTAATAAATGATGGTTATATTGAAATTGTAAATGTTAAAGATGAAGAAAAGAAAGAAATAGAAGAATATGAAAAAAAATTATCTAAGGTTCCAGCTTTATCTAAGATGGAAGAAATTGTTTATGAAAGATTATTTTTAGATGAAGATGAAATAATTTTAAGCAAACATACTACTCTGTATCATGCTTTTGAAGATGTTGAGAATGAATTAAACAATAATTTTAAAGATAAAATTGATGATATAAATTCTAGAAAGCAAATTAATATGGGAATAATTAGAAATGAAATAATTTTACTTTTAAGTATGTTATCTTATTTTTACATTGAAGATTTAGACCCTAAATTGAGTATAATGTATTATTTAGCTTTTTCTTGTATATTTATAAATTTGCTTTTTGTGATTTTTATGGGTCGAAAAACTAAATATGGAGAATATATTACAGCTAAAGTTAAAAGTTTTAGAAATTTCTTAGAAACAGTTGAAAAAGAACAATTAGAAGCATTAGTTTTAAAAAATCCTAAGTATTTTTATAATATTCTTCCTTATACTTATGTATTAGGTATATCTAAAAAATGGATAAGTAAATTTGAAAATATTTCATATCCTAAAATTAATATGGGTTCATTTAATTATAGTAGTGATTTATCTTTTTCTAATTTATATGATAATGTTTATTACCCTAGTAATACGTCTAGTAGTGGATGTTCATCTTGCGGTGGAGGCTGTTCTTCATGTGGTGGAGGCTGCTCTTCTTGTGGAGGCGGAGGTTCATGGTAAAAAGATTTGTTTTGCAATGGCATTTAAGTGAAAACTGTAATTTAAAATGTTTACATTGTTATCAAGAAGCTCATAAACCTATACAATTAAAATATAATCAATTAGTTGAGATTTATAATCAATTTAAAGAATTATTAAAAAGATTAGAAATGAAAGGTCATATAAATATAACGGGAGGAGAACCGTTATGTAATCCTTATTTATTTAAGATTTTAGATCTTATTAAAAAAGATGAAGATTTAATTTCTTTTTCTATTCTTACTAATGGAACTTTAATTACTGAACAAATAGCTAAAAAAATTAAAAGTTATAATCCTTATTATGTTCAAGTAAGTTTAGAGGGTGGAAAAAGTGTGAATGATTATATTAGAGGTAAAGGTACTTATCAAAAAATAGCTAAAGGAATAATTAATTTACGAAAAGAAAATATTTTTACTTCAATTTCTTTTACGGCTACTAAAATAAATTATCGGGAGTTTCCTAAAGTTGTTAAGTATGCTAAGAAATATGATGTAAATAATGTTTGGTCTGATAGATATATTCCTTTAGGTGATTCAAAAGATAGAGATTTAGCTTTAAATTTACAAGAGACAAGAGATTATTTAAATATAATGAATAAGGAAAGAATTAAATTAAAAAATATTAAAAATAATCATTTATCTATTTCAATGTATCGAGCTTTACAATTTCAGATGACTAATGATTTTGCTTATGGTTGTACAGCTGGAGATACATTATTAACCGTTATGGAAAATGGTGATTTAGTTCCTTGTCGAAGAATGCCTATTGTTGTTGGTAATTTATTTGAAGAAAAAATGATTGATTTATATTTAAATAATCAAATTTTAAAAAATTTAAGAGCGAAAAAAATACCTGATGAATGTTTAGGATGCGAACATGAACAAACCTGTCATGGAGGATTAAAGTGCTTAGCTTATGCGATTTATAAAGATTTAAATCATAAAGATGTTGGGTGTAATATTAATTAGAAAATTTTAACTAGTCAATCTTGTAAAGAGACTAGTTTTTTGATACAATTGTTATGGTTATGATTGAGGTGGAATATGGAAAATACAACTCTATTTGATGTTGAAATGCTTCAAAGAGCTAACATTAAACTTACTTTAAAAGAAGTATGTGAAAGCTTGTCTTTAAAAGGATATGATCCAATTAAACAATTAGCTGGTTATTTAATTAGTGGCGACCCAGGATATATATCAACTTTTCAAGATGCTAGAGGTAAGATTGAGAGTTTAGAGAGAGCTGATATCTTAGCATATTTACTAAGAGAAGTTTTAAAATGAGATTTTTAGGTATAGATGTTGGGACTAAAACAATTGGAATTTCCATAAGTGATAAAACCAATCAAATTGCTAGTCCATATACAACTTTTTTTATTAAAGAAAATGAATATGAAGAATGTATTCCTAAATTAAAAGGGATTGTTAATGAAAAAAAAATAACTGATTTTGTTTTGGGATTACCTAAAAATATGGATAATTCTTTAGGATTTGCAGCTAAAAGAAGCCTAGATTTTAAAGAAATACTTAGTAAGCATTTTGATATGCCAATTCATTTAATTGATGAGCGTTTATCAACAGTTGAAGCTGAAAGGATATTAATTCTATCAAACCATAGTCGTAAAAAAAGAAAAAAAAATATTGATAATGTAGCATCTGCTATTATCTTAGATACCTATTTAAAAGAAAGGAAGTCTTTGGATGAGCAAAACTTGTAGTGTTTTTAAAATTAAAGATGATAAAGGACATATTAAAGAATGTGAAGTATTATACTTATTCACCCCAAAGAATAGTGATAAAAATTATATAGTGTATACTGATAATAGTGTAGATGAAGCAGGTTCAAAAAGAGTATATGCTAATATTTACCGTGAAAATGGGGAAAAAAAAGAATTATTACCATTAGAAAGAGAAGAAGAATGGTTTACGGTTGAACAAATATTAGCTAAATTAGATGAAAAGAGTAAAGAGGGATAAAATGAAGAAAGTATTATTAATTATTGGAATTATTTTGGTGTTGTTAATTATTGGTGGAGTTGGTTTTTATTTTTGGGGAATAACTCCTAAAGATAATAATGATAATGTTGTAGTATTTACAATTGAACCAGGAACTAGTAAAACGGTTATTGCTAAAAATCTTGCTAAAGCAGGTTTAATTAAAAGTGATATAGCTTTAGATGTTTATTTATTTTTTAATAAAATTAATATTCAAGCTGGTGATTATGAATTAAGTTCCAATATGAAACCAGAGGATATGTTAAAAAAATTTAGTGCGGGAGATGTTAAAATAAATTCTTCTACTATTACTTTAGTTGAGGGAAAAAGATTAGTTGATTATGCTGAAGATTTAGCTGAAAAATTAGATTTTAGTAAAAATGATTTTTTAAGTGTAGCAAGTGATCAAGAATTTTTATCTAATTTAATACCAGATTATTGGTTTTTATCATCTGACATTTTAAATGAAAGTTTATATTATCCATTAGAAGGTTATTTATTTCCTGATACATATGAATTTTTAAATAATGTTAGTCCTGAAGAAGTAATTAAAACTATTTTAGACCATACAGCTTTAAAGTTAGAAGATTTAAAAGATGTAATGTTAGATAATAGTTATTCAGTTCATGAATTATTTACAATGGCATCCATTATCGAAAAAGAAGCTAATACTGATATAGATAGACAAACAGTTGCTCAAGTATTTTATAAAAGACTTGCTGAGAATTGGAGTTTAGGAAGTGATGTTACAGCTTTTTATGGAGCTAAAAAGGAAATGGGAAAAGATTCCGAAACTTGGGAAGTTTTAAATGGTGATAATCCTTATAATACAAGATTGACGAATGGCACGATGAATGGTAAACTACCTATTGGACCAATTTGTAGTCCATCATTATCAAGTATTACAGCTATTTTAAATCCTAGTGCAACTAATTATTATTACTTTGTAGCTAATACTTGTACTGGAGAGATAACTTTTTTAACTACGGCTGATGAATTTTATGCTAAAACAACAGAGTTATCAACTAATGGTTGTATTTAGAAAGTAGTGTATGAAAATGAAAAATTTAATCTTAGAAATGGAAACTTATGCTAAAGAACATAATGTGCCAATTATTAGAAATGATGCGATAGCATTCATAATGAAGTTTATTAAAACCAACAATTATAAAAATATTTTAGAAATAGGTGGAGCTATAGGTTATTCAGCAATCTTAATGGCTTCAAGTCATCCTGATGTTAAGGTAACAACTATTGAAAAAGATGAAACTAATTATATGGAATGTTTAAAAAACGTTAAAAAATGTGGTTTTGACCAAAAAGTTAATGTTGTCTTTCAAGATGCTTTAGATTTAAATTTATCAGAAGAAAATAAATATGATTTAATTTTTATTGATGCAGCTAAAGGCCAAAATATGAAATTTTTTGAAAAATATAAATATTTTTTAGCTCCTGGAGGGGCTATTATAACTGATAATTTAAAATTCCATGGTTATGTTGGTCATTCCGATGAAATAGAAAGTAAAAATCTTCGTCAATTAGTTAAGAAAATTGAAAGTTATATTGAATTTTTAAATACTAATGAAGAATATGTAACTAAATTTTATGATGTTGGTGATGGTTTAAGTATAAGTGTAAGAAAAGATGAAGTCGCTTAAGTATTTAGTTATTGTTAGTGAAAGTATTAGTTTAAAAGAATATGATAATGTTAATTATGTATTTCCATTATCTTCTTTTTGTGTTGGTTTTAATAAAGCATATGATTTAGATGAAATAAAGATTGATAATGCTTATCTTTATTTAAATCGCTTATTAGATACAAGTGATATTAAAAGATTACAAGAAGTTTTAAAAAAAATACCTAATAATATTAAAGGAATTATTTTTGAAGATATGGGGGTATATGAATTAACTAAAGATTTAAAATTAGAAAAAATATTATATGCTATCCATGCTAATTGTAATTATCAAACCATTAATGCTTATTTAAAAAAAGTTGATTCAGTAGTTATTTCACCTGATATAACCTTAGAAGAAACTAAAGAAATTCTTAAAAAGGCTAATAAAGAAGTTATCTTGTATGGTTTAGGTCATTTAAATTATATGTATACAAGAAGAACTTTAAATTCTAATTATGCTAAACATTTTAATTATGAAATAAATAAAGAATTAAATTTAGAAGAAACAGTTACTAAAATGCCTTTTATAAGTATTGAAAATGAGTATGGAACCGTTTTATATGACGATAAAATTTATAATGCTAGTATTTTACAAAATGAAGAAAATGTTTTTGCTTTTCTAATTAATTCTTTTCATATTAATTTAGATACTTTAGAATTAATTAAGGCTTTTGAAGAAAATAAAATAAATAATAGTACAAATAGATTTTTAGAACAAAAAACAATGTTTAAATTAAAGTAGGGGGTTTTTATGATAGAATTACTTGCTCCAGCAGGAGATTTAGAAAAATTAAAAATAGCTTTTTTATATGGGGCTGATGCTGTCTATATTGGAGGAGAAAAATATAGTTTAAGAGCTAATGCTAAGAATTTTACTTTAGATGAAATTAAAGAAGCTGTAAATTATGCTCATAGCCTTAATAAAAAAGTTTATGTAACAGTTAATATTATTTTACATAATGAAGATTTAGATGAGCTAAAAGAATATTTAATTAATTTAAGTAAAATAGGTATAGATGCCATTATTGCTAGTGATTTATATGTTCTTGATTTAATTAAGAGTGAAAATATTCCTTTAGAAGTTCATTTGTCGACTCAAGCTAGTGTTTTAAATCAATATGCGGCTAAGTTTTATCAAAACTATAATGTTAAAAGAATTGTTTTAGCAAGAGAAGCAAATGAAGAAGATATTAAAAAAATTAAAGAAGAAACTAATTTAGATTTGGAATGTTTTATTCATGGGGCTATGTGTACTAGTATGTCTGGGCGTTGTATTATGTCTAATGTTTTAACTAATCGAGATGCTAATCGGGGAGGATGTGCTCAGGTATGTCGTTGGACTTTTAATACTTCAAATGAACAAGTATTTAGTATGTCTAGTAAAGATTTGAATTTAATACCTTTTATGCAAAAAATGATTGAGCTAGGGGTTAATTCTTTTAAGATAGAAGGTAGAATGCGTGGTATCTATTATTTAGCAACAATTATTTTATGTTACCGAAGAATGATTGATAAATTACTTAATAATGAATTAACAATTGAAGATAGTAAATATTATTTAAAAGTTTTAAATAGATGTGCTAATAGAGAATCAGCTCCCCAATTTTTAAATAAATTACCTGATGAAAATGACCAATATTTTTTAGGAAGAGTAGAGGAGTCTAATCAAGATTTCTTAGGTTTAGTACTAGATTTTGATGAAAAAAGTAAGATGGCTATTATTGAAGAACGTAATTTATTTAAAAAAGGAGATATAGTTGAATTTTTTGGACCTCACATGGAAACTATTTCTTATAAAATTAATAAAATATATGATGTAGATAATAATATTATTTTATGTGCTAATCATCCTAAGATGATTGTTAAGTTAAAAGTTGACTTTTTGCTAAAAAAATACGATATGATGCGGATAAAGATTGACAAACAAGCATAAATATTGTAATATTAGCAAGTATTGAATTTATAGAAAGAGATGAATTAAATGCAAAATGAAGAAACAATTATTTTAACACCAAATGGGTACTTAGAACTTGAACAAGAATTAAATGAATTAAAAACAGTTGTAAGACCTAGAGTTATTAAAGATTTAAAAGATGCTAGAGCTCAAGGAGATTTATCTGAAAATTCAGATTATGATGCTGCTAGAAATGAACAAGCTCAAGTAGAAGCTCGTATTAAAGAATTAGAATTTAAATTAGAACATAGTACTATTGCTGAAGGAAGTAGTAAAGGTGCTGCTAATGTTGGCTCTAAAATAGTTATCTTATATGATGATGGTGAAACTGAAGAATATGAATTAGTAGGTTCTATGGAAGCAGACCCTTTAGAAAATAAAATATCAAATGAAAGTCCAATTGGTAAAGCCGTAATTGGTCATAAAAAAGGTGATACTATTACTGTAGAAAGTCCAAATGGCTCATATGAAGCCGTTTTACAAGAAGTAAAATAACAAGTTTTGAAGCTTGTTATTTTTTACTAAAAAAAATTGTTAAATATTCAAATTTTAACAACAAAGATATAAAAGTATCTACAAAAGAAAAAGATGGTTTTATCCATCTTTTTTCCGTACGCTATACAACGTACCCCAAAGCATTTGCTTCTATAACTAAATACTAACATAGTTAGTAGTATTATTCAACAACAATTTTTAATATTAATTATAGTTTAAAATTTTCGTTTAGACATGAAAAAAACCCAAAAATTGGGATTTTTAATATTCTAACTGGTGGCTCCAACGGGAATTGAACCAGTGACACAAGGATTTTCAGTCCTCTGCTCTACCGACTGAGCTATGGAGCCA
>CANQIN010000027.1 GCA_947623995.1 uncultured Bacilli bacterium
TAAGCATGGATTTTGAAAACGAAATTGTTAAACTTTTAACTTTTTCCTAATTTTTGCGATTCGATGATTTTATCCTGCAAGGAAACAAAGTTTCCTTGTTTTGTTTTTTATTTAATGCTAAAATATATTAGCTGTGTTTTATAGCATAAAAATTTATTTTAGTTTCAAATTACTAGATAGGAGGTCTTTTATGTTCGATTTAATTTCAAATTATAAACCAAGTGGTGACCAACCAAAAGCAATAAAAGAATTAGTTGATGGTCTAAAAAAAGGCATTAAAGAACAAGTTTTATTAGGCGCTACTGGAACAGGAAAAACATTTACAATTGCTAATGTTATAAAAGAAGTTAATAAACCTACTCTAGTATTAGCTCACAACAAAACTCTTGCGGGACAACTTTATGCTGAATTTAAAGAATTATTTCCTAATAATCATGTCGAGTATTTCGTTTCCTACTACGATTATTTTCAGCCCGAAGCCTATGTTCCTTCCACCGATACTTATATTGAAAAAGATTCTTCAATAAATGATGAAATAGATGAATTAAGACATGCAGCTACTTCTTCATTAATAAATTATAACGATACCATTGTTGTAGCCTCAGTTTCTTGTATCTATGGTATTGGCGAAAAAGAAGAATATATTAATAGTACTTTAACATTAAGTGTTGGAAATATTATTAAAAGAAATGAAATTATTAATAAATTAGTTGATATGACTTATGAACGTAATGATATTGATTTTCATAGGGGAACTTTTAGAAGTCGTGGTGATACAATTGATATTATTCCCGTTAATGAACACACTAAAGGAATTAGAATAGAATTGTTTGGCGATGAAATTGACCGTATTTGTCAATTTGATCCGGTAACCGGAACAATTTTAAAAAGTATTAAAAATGTAACAATCTTCCCTGCTAGTCACTTTGTAACTAGTGATGAAAAATTACAAGAAGCAATTAAAAGAATTGAAGAAGAATTAAAAGAAAGACTAGAAGTTTTAAAAAGTGAAAATAAACTAATTGAAGAACAACGATTACGAGAAAGAACCAATTATGATATTGAAATGCTTAAAGAAACTGGTTTTTGTAGTGGAGTTGAAAACTATTCAAGACATTTAGCTTTAAGAGGCGCCGGGGAAACACCTACTTGCTTAATTGACTTTTTCCCTGATGATTTTTTATTAGTGGTTGATGAAAGCCATGTTACCTTACCGCAAGTAAGAGGAATGTATAATGGCGACCGGATGCGTAAACAAACTCTTGTTGACTATGGTTTTAGACTTCCAAGTGCCCTAGATAATCGTCCCCTAAAGTTTGATGAATTTGAAAGCAAAATAAAACAAGCAATTTATGTTTCAGCAACTCCTGGACCTTATGAATTAGAAAAAACTGATAATAAGTACGTTGAACAAATTATTAGACCAACAGGATTGCTAGATCCATTAATCACGGTTAAACCAACACTTGGTCAAATAGATGATATTATTGAACAAATAAGAATTAGAAAAGCTAAAAATGAAAGAGTGTTAATAACTACTCTAACCATTAGAATGAGTGAAGAATTAACTAATTATTTAAAAGAAATGAATATTAAAGTTGCATATCTTCATAACGAAATAAAAACCCTAGAAAGATTAAAAATAATCCATGATTTAAGAGCTGGAATTTATGATGTTGTTGTCGGTATTAATCTTTTAAGAGAAGGTATTGATATTCCCGAAGTTAGTCTAATCTGTATTTTAGATGCTGATAAACAAGGTTTCTTAAGAAGTAGTAGAAGTTTAATTCAAACCATTGGTAGATGTGCTAGAAATAGTAATGGTGAGGTTATAATGTATGCGGATACAATGAGTGAAGCAATGGATGAAGCCATAAAAGAAACTAAACGTAGACGAGAAATTCAAGAAAAATACAATGAAGAAAATCATATAACTCCTAAAACTATCATTAAAGATATTAAAGAAGTTGTTTCTAATGAAGTTAAAGAAAAAGCTAAAAAGACTAAAATAAGTAAAAAAGAAAAAGAAAGAATGTTACATGAAATTGAAATGGAAATGAAAGAAGCAGCTAAAAACTTAGACTTTGAACGCGCAACGGAATTAAGAGATATTTTATTTGAACTTAAAGCTAGTAAATAATTATTAGTAAAGTGAATATAATTAAAAAGAAAAGAGGATAAAATGAACATAGTACATGAAGTATTAAGAAAATTAAGTTATTTGAAACCTAATGAATTTTATAATGATAAAATTTTAGAATATTTTTTTAAAACAAGTTTGAAAGATTATTTTGATATTAATGATAAATATGAAATTACAATTAATATTAAAAATAATTATTTAGAAATAACAAATTTAACAACTAATGAAGAATATCTTATTGAAAAGAAAGAAAATTCTCTAGATTTTATTAATAAAAATACTAACGAAATATTATTTCACATTAGAAATAATGCTGAAACAGTTAGTTTAGTTAATAAAAATAATATTAAAAATATTAAATTATCTGGAGATAATGAAATATACTCAATAATAAATAATGCAGATGGTAATATTCTTACTCTATTAGAATTAAAAGTTAAAATAAGTAATAAAGATTATTTTGAATTAAGAAATAAACAATTAAAATCGAAAATAATTGGTTTATCTTTAACTGATGATAAATATGAACAAATTTTTACTTATCTTGACAACAAAATTAATCAAGATAAAAAAAGAGTTAGAAAAAGAATCTTAAATCTTTTCTAACTCTATTTTTAATTCATAAGGTATAAAATTCTCGCCATTTAGATCATTATATAGACTAAAATTATATTTTATTTCACTACCTTGTAACATATTAGTATCTAATAAATAATAGCAATAATCTTCATCTTCATAAGAATAGATTTCTTTAAGATATTTTAAAGTTTCATTTTTTATTTTAATATGACTTTGTTCAATATTTTTCGATATAGCAAGATACACATTATATTTTTCTTCACGATAAGTATTATTTACTAATGTTAATTTATAATCATTAAGATAATTAGCATCTTGATCATTTAATGCATACAAAATAGTACTATAAGTCGGGTCATCTAAGATTTCAATAACACTATTGCTATCATAGTATGCTGCAGTTTCATAAAAACCATCAAAGTCCCATAGAAAATATGAAACACTTACAAAAATTAACCAACCACAAATTTCCATAATTGTTCGGTGTTTTAAAGCTTTAATATATTTCATAATATCCCCCTTAATTGCTTGAGATTATAACACAAATTTAGCATATTTGTCAAAAATACCAAAATTAATCATTAAAAAAGTCATCAAAAAATTCATCATCAGTTATGGCATCATCATTCATAATAATTGAATCAGTATCAATATTAATTGTTGGTTTCTCTTCTTCTTTTCCTTGATGTTCAACTATTTTTTCTTCAACAATTGGTTGTTTTTCTCTGTCTTTACTTGTTAATTTTTCTTTTTCTTTTGCTTCTTCTTCATCTAATTCTGCTAATTTTTTATCTATATCAGCAATCATACGATCAATTTCTTCACTTGTTAAATTACTTCCCGGATGATTCATTGGCATACTGCCGTTATTAACTGGTAATCCGCCAAAAGGATTAAATGGCATTGATGGCATATTGCCCATAAATGGATTAAATGGTTCACTATTATTAACATTATTTTCCATCATTTGTTTTCTCTTCGCTTCGGATACAAAATTTTTAATATCAAAAGTATCAATATGTTTTATTTCACGATGTGGAAAGTCCATTTCTTTTCTCTTTATACCCCAATCCATTTTAAAATCAGGTTCTAATTGAGTTTTAAATGGAGCCATTCTCGAACGAATAATAATTGCTTGAAATAATTTCATTTTTTGTAAATCAGTAATAGTTACTAAAGGCGTTGAAGCTGTTTTATCTTTTTCTTTACTTTTTACTTCTCCGCACATTTTACTAATTTCTTCTAAAGCTGCCATTTCCGTACTAATTAAGTATATCCAGTTATTAGAATTTCCTTTAATGGTCTGAGCAACTTCTTTACCATAAACATCATCTAATTGAGAAAAGTTTTGGATAATAAAAGTAAACCTAATAGCTCTACTACGAGCAGCTGAAACCATTGAATCAACATCGCTTAATGGAGGCATATTAGCAAATTCATCTAAAATAAAGTTAGTTCTAATTGGTAATTTTCCTCCATGAACTTTAGCAACATCTATTAAAGTTTCATAACATTGTTTTAAAAAAACGGTAAGTAAACTATGGTATGTTGTTTTTTCATCATGGATAATTAAGAAAACAGCTGTCTTTTTTTCACCAATTGAACGCATATCAAAATCACTATATGATAACATTTCACTTAATTTTTCTCTTGATGAAAAGATTCTTATTTTTTGTCTAAATGTTGATAAAATACCACCTTTTGTTTCATTTGGCGCATTTATTGTATTAGATGCAAAGATATACTCTGATGAATCAGCACCTTTTAAATTAAAATATTCATTAATATAGTGACTAGCTGCAAAACGTTCTTCACCAATTGTACTCATAACATTAATGGAATTTAAATTAACTTCACTTTCTTTAGCATCTTTAAATAAACCTAAAGCAAGTCCGCAAAAATAATCTGCAGCACTTCGTTCCCAAAAAGCAGCTTCTTTATTTTTAGGATCAACTAAAATATTAGTTGCAATATCATCTAATAGTTCAGTTGCTTTATCACGATTTCCATTTTTATAGTTTTGATAAGGCGCTGTTAAAGGATTCCATGCATTACCATCTTCTGGATCTCTAAAATTTAAAACAATAATATTATAACCTTGCTCTTTTAAATAACTTCCACAATATTTATATAGTTCACCTTTTGGGTCAGTAACAATCATGCTTTCACCTTTTTTAGCTAAAACATTTACTTGTGGTTTAACTACACATTCTGATTTACCTGAACCAGTTGTCCCAATTATTAAAGTGTGATATTCACCATCGTCAACCCATAAGTCTGTCCCATTATTAATAATGGGAATACCTGCTCCATCAATATTTTTATCAATTGCTTTAATATGAACTATACCTTTGTCTTCTTTAATTTCTTTTTCTTTAGCCCATCTAGAATAACCTTTTTCATCTTTATCTTTAACATTTATTAATCTTTTACCACTCTTATCTTTTTCAAAAATATATGATGATACACTTGAAAAAATCATAACTAAAGCCATAAAAAACATAAATAATGTTAAAAAAATATAATCAGGACCAAAAGCTGGAAAAGGATTAAGGCCATGAAAAGTTCCATCATTAGCAAAAGATGCAAAATTTAAAACTGCAATAGCACATAAATAAAGTAAAAAAATACAAAATATAATAAAAATTGTAAAATCTTTTGGTGAAACTCTAAATTTCATAATCGGCCTCCTAACTTATTTATTATACTAAAATATTATTCTAAAGTAAACTCTACATTATATTTCATAACGCTTTCTTCCGTAAAAATATAATTATTAAAATTCATATCTTTTATTTCATAAATATGTTTTTGTTCGCTTAATTGATTACAACTAAAAACTTGTGAACTTAATTTATCTTTATTATTATTCATATATTTTATATAATCATTTTTTTGAGGATACATTTTCTTTTGAAAATCTTTTGATAATAAACTATATGTATCACTAACATTACTATTTATCTTATTAATAAAATCATTTAAATATAAATTGCAAATATATTCTTTCGTTATTATATTTGACCCAATTAATTCATTATAGGGATTTAATAAAATTGATTTTTCAGGATTTCTAATTGGCAAATTTTCATAAATTTTATCTAAAGGATATATAGCATAAGTTACATTGTCATAATCAATATTTACTAAAAACATTGCATCATTAGAAACAATATTGCTATCTTCAAAATTATTTTCTATAATATCTCCTTTTACATAATATAAGTATCTATTATTATATGTTTTATAGGACATTATTTTAGCATTAAATGATAATTGTAAAGATGAAGAAAATGATCCTAAATTATCATATATATTATTTTCATTAATATTATATAAAGATATATATTCGTCATGTAAAATATTATATAAAGCTTCATAATTTTGATCTTTTAAATAATCTAAATAGTTATTCAAAATATTTACAATGGAAAAAAAATAACTATATTCTTTAACTGGCTCCATTTCATAAGGAATAACTTCTGGTTCAGGTTTTTGATAATCATTATTAAAATTATTTTTATTTAAACTATTAATTAAGAAAACAATTCCAAAAATTATTAAAAAGATTCCTAAAACAATACTAAAACGAATAATTTTCTTTTTTTTCATAAAGCCTCCTTATTTGCAATCATTTTTTACATAGTTTAATAAACTTTCAGCATTTGACATTCTTGGAGTATTTTTACAATCATACTCACCTGGTTCTTCATAAAACATACAGAAATTAAAAGCTTGTTCACTTGCAGAATGATTTTTTCTTAAATATTCTTCTACAGAAGGAAATGTATCATTCAATTCTTGAATTAAAAACTTAATTTGACTTTCTGTTGAATAACTATCACTACCATAAATACTCGTCAATCTATTAAAACGAGTTGTATCCCATTGAGCAATTCCTTTATGATTAGTAGAATTAACTGTATTTGGGTCAAAATTACTTTCTTGTTGTAAATTGCCCATAATGCCCGCAACAGCTTCATTACTATAACCACTATTTTTAAGAGTTAGACATATTGTTTGTTTATTACTATCACCACTTACTACACTACCAGAACCACTACAAAGTTTACGAGGTTCTCCAGCTGAAACATAGTTAGTTGGATCAACTACTTCACCATTTACTTTAACTTGAAAATCTAAATGCGGTCCAGTAGAATTACCAGTATTACCCATTATTCCAATTACTTGTCCTTGTTTTACACTATCTCCTTTTTTTACCATAACACTAAATAAATGACCATATCTGGTTTGACTACCATCAGAATGAGTCAGATAAATTGAATTACCAAGTTGACCACCACATGAATAAGCTCCAACTATACAGCCAGTAGTAACACTAGTAACCATTCCATCAGCAGCTGCTATAATATTGGTTTTTCCTTCTCTTCCACCTCCAATATCAATAGCATTATGATAAGTACTAGCATTAGCAAGTGGAGCATCACGTTTTCCGTAACTACTTGTTATAATTGTAGTTTCCGGGTCATCTAAAGCATAAGTTATTCCATCTTTTTCAATTGTATTTTTTGAACCAATAGGCCACCACATACAACCAGCACCACTAGCTTTCATTTTGCAATCAGTTTCATTTAAATTCCATATTGCTTTTCGATATGTTTGAGTATTACGATCTTGATATTTTCCATACAATATTTGTTCTTCAGCAGTTGTTTTTGTACAAACAGAAATATTTCCTGGATTACATGCTACCCCATTACAAGCAGTTTCTACTCTTTTTGGTATACCATTAGGAAAAATGTAAGGCGCATAATAGCATCCTCCTATTCCAGAATCTCCTGGATTGTACCAATAATCTCCTAAATAAGCATAGCTTCTAAGTAAATCATTATAATCAGTATATTGTTTTGCAACAGCTTGACAATATTTTTCAATAGCTTGTTCAAAATTACTACCAAAATCGGTGCAGCAACTAGGACAAGTATTATAACATGTCCATCCCCAATAATTATTTTTACCTTCACCTGGTGAAAATCCTTCTAAGATAGCCCTTATAACGACAAACTCTGGATTTATATTATTTTTTAAAGCTGTATCATAAATAATATCAGCATTATCAACAAATTTTTTCCAACCTTCTGGAGAATTGCCATTATAATTATAAGATTTTATACCGTTTACAAATAAATTCTTGGTTAATGTTGTTTTGTGTAAATCCATTGACCCACAATTTTCATTTAATTCATTTTCATTTTCTTCATCATCTTGGTCTTTTTTTATTGTCCAATAATCATGATCACCAATAAAATATTTTAAAATATCTGTCCAACTTAATTGATATTCTTCAAGTAAATAATATGCCGCATAAACATTAAATCCACTTGTATCATCTTGATGAGCCCATTCTTTAAAATCATTAGTAATATAACAAGAACTTAAATTTTCGTCAGGTTGATTACAAGGACAATCTTTATATTTACTTGGAACATTATTGTTTACCCAATTAGTAGGTATATAAAAATCCGGAACTTGGAAAAGAGAATAATTTTCACCATTATTTTGACTATAACAAAAATCAGATACTTTAACACTCATAATTTTTTTATTGCCTTTTTTTGACACTACAACTCCCTGCGAAGATACTAAAGCGTTATTTAAAATATTATATTTTCCCTCACTAGCAGGTTTGCTTGATAACTTTTTATCTTTATACGTTATTTTACAATTATTAGCTATTACTTCAGTTCTTAAGGCAATTGCTAAAGCTTTATACAAATGATAAGTACCTTCATCAATATTTGCAATTTCTTTAGTGTAACTATAAGTTGCATCGCCAACATACTCTTCAAGATCCATAGTTTTTGATTCACTATCATAACTACCATAAGGTTCATAAAAAACTTCGACTTCTTCACATCTATCTTCTAAACTTTCCATATATTTATAATTATAAGTTTCTGTTGAAACATTAGATCCTAAAAAAATAATAAACAATAGTAAAACAATGCCACCAATAATTCCAACGGCAATAATTTTCTTTTTTAAAAGCATATTGATTAATGCTTTACTAGCAACTCCCATAAAACTACCACTTTTAGGTGGCTCGATATCCATTTGACCTTCATTTTCTTCTAAAGGCGGTTCATTAGATGGAATTTCATTATTATTAATTAATTCTTCATCATTAATTAATTCTTCAGTATCATTAATATCATTAGAATCCATCTTACCACCTCTTTTACTTTTTTAATTATAACATTAACTAAAAAAAAACACCATAATTGATGTTTTATCTTTTAATAGAAATTAAAACAATTCCCACAATAACTAAAATTATTCCCGTAATATTTATCCAACTCATTGGTTCTTTAAAGAAAAAATAACTGCCAATTAAAACCACAATTTGGACTATACCAGTAGCAATCGGTACAATATAACTCAAATCATAAGTCGCAATTAATTTTTGCCATAATAAGAAACTACAAATATAAAGCAAAAAACCTAAAGCAGTTATAAACCCAATTTTAAAACTAATTTCATTTTTAAATGATAAGGATAAGGAATCTCCTCCTAATTTCATACAAAATAAACCACCTGTTGTTAAAATAACATAAATAGCAGTTAAAATTATTTTCATTTCTTATCCTCCAATTCTTTTTTTAAAATTGATATTTCTTCAATTAAGAGAGTTATTTTTCTTTTATTACTTGAAACCATAATCGTCAATGCTAACGTAATAAATAAGAGAATTGCTATAAATATACAAAGTAACATATTAGATAATAATTCAAAACCAATTAAATTAGCAATATATTTCATAACGTCAGGTAATAAAACCGTTAAAAGCATCACCATAATTGCTAAAAACCAAACAATTGCAAATTTAGTTGATAACTTTCTTTTACGAAGCAAATAAACAATTAATAAAAACAAAAATAATATAAACACAATGACTACTAATCTTAAATTACCTGTTATCATTTAGACCTCCTTGAACCAGCTATTAAAATGGATAAACAAACATTAATCATATAATAAAAATTTTTCCAAGAATGAATTGATGATGAGCCACCATCTCTTTCATACATATTAACCCCTATTTCTTTTACTCTATAACCTTTTTTAACAACCAAAACAGTTGATATTGGTTCAGGATATTCAGAAGGATAATAATTAGCAAATTCCCTAATAATTTTTTTATTTGCTGCCCTAAAACCACTAGTCGTATCTTTTAATTTAAAACCACAAGCAATTTTAATAAAGAAAGTAATAATTTTAATTCCTACTCTTCTCATGAAAGAAGTTTTAAACCCACTAATATTTTCAATAAAACGACTCCCAATTGTAAAATCAGCTTCATCATCTATAATCGGTTTAATTAATTTTTCAACATAATTTACATCATGCTGTCCATCACCATCAAATTGAATAGCTAAATCATAATCATACTTTAAAGCATATTTATAACCAGTTTGAACAGCCCCACCAATTCCTAAATTATGAATTAAATTAATATGAGGTAATTTATTATCTTCTAAGATTTTTTTAGTATTATCTAATGACCCATCATTAATAACAATAAAATCATAATTAGTTTTATGTTCTTTATTATATTCTAAAATTCTATTACAAGTTTTTAAAATATTAGCTTCTTCATTATAAGCAGGAATAATTAATAATACCTTAGACTTCTTCATACTTACCTCCTCTAATTATAAACATTTAAGAAAATAGTTACAATGGCATGAATATTTAGTAAAACCATTATGCCAATTAATACAATTAATATCTTTTTCTCTTCAATATCTATTTTAAACTTAGAAGTGGTAAATAGCAATAAAAATGGTAGTAAAATTGGAACTAAATATCGGCCTTGAAAACCATCAACAATACTATTTCCAACAGCATTAAAACTAAGATACATTGATGACATAGCTGCAACAATAGAAGATCCTATAATTATGATTAAAACAAACTTATCAATTTTTCTTAAATCTTCATTAGAACTAGCAATAGCCATAACTAAGATGCCAACAATAAGTAGAAAATCAATTTCTCCCATACTTCCACAATATCCTAAATTAGTAGTTAAAACATTAGTAATTGAAACTAAACTATTTTGTAATGTTTTATACATAGTATACACATATGAAAAAGGATTTGTAATTATATATTTTAATTGCAAACTAGAATTAACTCCTTCTCTTGGCCACTGTACAATACCAATATATTTTGCATACAAACTTGCAAGTCCAAAAACTAAACCACCTATTAATGGAATAATAATTTTAGCTAATTTAGCTACTTTTTTATTTTTAAATTTACTATTGGGAATTAAATATATTAATAAAACTATTGGAAAATAAGCTATTTTAGTTATAAATACCATCAGATAACAAAATGTTAAAATAATTAAATTTTTTAAATCTATTTTTTCTTTTTTATCACGATAATAAATAGTAAGAGCTACAGCTAAAAGCGCAAAAGCATTAGTAAACATATCAGCTGAATACGATGCACTTTGAAAAACTAACCCAGGAATAAGACCTAAAGCAAAAATAATCTTAGCATATTTTTTACATAATTTTATCGCAAAGGCTACAATTAAAGCATAAAAGACTGTATTAAATATTCTTCCTAAATAAAATTGATAAGGAAAAGAAAGACCCATCATTTTACCAACAAATATTCCAACACCACTTATTAAATAGCCTGGAAATAAATAAGGTTCAGCTGAAGAATTATGAATTTCTAAATCATAATCTTTTTTACTAATTTCATCTAAATATTTAAAATTATTAACATAAGCCCGATAAGTAGAAGGAATATTAATTGTATAAGGATTATCAATTACTGGCCCTACTAAAACAGGCCAATTAACTTTATCATTTTTAGTTTTAATAAAATTAAACTCAGAAATATTATATGCCCTAACAAAATGTTCTTTTTCATCTAAAGAATAATACATAGGAGATAAAATTGCAATTATAAAACCAGTTAAAATACTAATCTTTAAAAAATATAAATATAATTTTGGTTTTTTATCTTTAAAAATAATTGATAGTAAATCTAAAAGTAAATATAAACTAACACCAATAACTAACATTTTTAAAATATTAATTTGATAAGTATTTGATACTATTAAATTAGATAAATTAACATCACCACTATTAACTTTAGTAAAAATTAATTTAATTTCCGATGTATTTTTACCAATATGAATAATATTTTTATCATCATAAATATTACTTAATTTTTCTTGTTGCAATAATACATCTTTACCATCTATAACTGCATAACTATTATAATAAATATAATCACTTGTTTTATTTTCACCATTAAATTCTAATTCATAAATATATTTTTTATCAGTTTTAATATCAACAATTAGATTATTATCTTCTAAAGAATACGTTATATTAGAAATCTCTTCATTTCCCTTAAAATCATTTTTAAAATAATGAATATTATCAATTATCGTAACCCAAAACAAAGAAACTAATATTGAAAATAATATTAAACAAACATTAAAATATTTATAATTAATTATTTTTTTTAGATTTTTTTTCAATTTTAACACCTTCTTTAGATGGTCTATCTAATAGATAATAATATTTTAAACTATAATTCTTATTATAAAATGGATCATAAAATTTATCTTTCCATTTATTCATTAAATAATCCCCTTCTCTTAAAAATCTTTTATATTTTTCACCTTCTGTATCTAAACCTCTAGATTTAGATTCATAATGATATAATTCTACTTGAGGTAAAAAAACATTATAATAACCTTTTTCTCTAAGTTTTAAATTAAAATCAACATCATTAAAAGCAACTTGTAATTTTTCATCTAAACCTTTAACTTCTAAAAACTTTTGACGACTAACCAATAAACAAGCAGCTGTTACAGCAGAATAATTAATAGGAACACTCAATCTTCCGCCCCAAGCTTGCATATAACGATCAGCCCCAACATAAGCATGACCAGCAATCCCACCAAGACCAATAATAACTCCTGCGTGTTGAATTGTATTATCAGGATATAATAATTTAGCACCAACTGCACCAATATGTTTTTGACTTGCATAACCAACCATTATATTTAACCAACGTGGAGTAATAACTTCAATATCATTATTCAATAGCAAAATATAATCTGATTTAGTTTTTTCAACTCCCAAATTATTAATTTTAGAATAATTAAATTCAAAATTGGCATCAATAACTTTAAAATTATCATATTTCTTTTTATATTCATCCAATAATTCAAAAGTTTCTTTTTCCACACTATTATTATTAATTATAACAACTTCATAATTTTGATACTTTGTTTTTTCATATATTGATTTTAAACATTTCAAAGTTATATCTGCATGATCTCTTATAGGAATTAAAATAGTTACTTTCGGTTCTTTTTCTAAATTATAATCAACAATATAATAAGGACAATCTTCACAAATCTTAACAGTTCCCTTTATATTTCTTCTTTTTAAAGCATCTTCTAAAACCGTTTTTCCTCTTTCTAAAGCATAATTTTTATTATCAATCATCATTGAAGTAGAACCAAGAACCATTCGCCAATGATATAAAATTTCTGGAATATGATATATTTTATCAGTCTTTTCAGTAAATCTTAAAAATAAATCATAATCTTGAACACCTTCAGTTCCTACTCTAAAACCTTTTATTTCATCAACTATTTTTTTCCTTAAAACCGTAAAATGACAAATATAATTATAACTTAATAACAAATCAGGAGAATAATCCGGTTTAAAATTTGGTTCACAACGTTTACCATTTAAATCTATTTTATCTTCATCAGAATAAATCATATCTAAATCAGGATTCTTATTTAAGGCTTCAACAACTAAAGACAAAGCATCAACTCTTAAAGTATCATCATTATCTACTAAACCAATAAATTGTCCTTTAGCAAGTTTTAAAGCATCATTTGTAGCTTTAGAAATATGACCATTTTTCTTCCGATATTTAACAATTATTCTTTCATCAGTATTTTCATATTCCTTTAAAACATCAACAGTTTCTTTTTTAGTAGAACAATCATCAACTAATATTATTTCAAAATTTTGATATGTTTGATTTAAAATAGATTCTACACATTCTTTTAAATAAACAGGTTCAATATTATAAACAGGTATTAAAATAGAAATCAAAGGATTATATTTAAAATCACTAATTGTTTTAATAACTTCATTTTCTTCTAACCATTTATTATAATCGTTAGGATTATAAGGATCATACGCAAATAAAGCATTATTATGTTTTAAACGATTTTTAAAACTTTGCCAATATTTTTTCCACATCTTAGGAGGCACTAAAAAATGATAATCTTTCCATAACTTCTTTACCCCAAAATAAACTATTTGTAAGATTAAAAATAATTTATGAAAGAAAGAATAAAAAACTGAATAAACTTTATTCATAACTCTTCTAAGAGTATAATTTTTTAATGATTTAATAAACGTCACTGAATCATTTTCTTTTAAATTAACTAGAACATTTTTACACTTTTTTGGTAAAACAGCTCTTACTACAAAATTATTTTTACCAATCCGGTACTCAGTAGTTTCCATCTTTTCTTTATCAGCATAAACTAAAAATTCACAATCATTATCATCATATTTAAAACCTTCAATAGTTATTAAAGGATTTTTTATTCCCCCTATTTTTATACTTTTAATTTTAATACTACTATTCATTTTTTCCTCCTTGTTGATATTTACCTTTTATATTTTTCTTATAATCTTTAATACCTTTTAACATCATTATAAATTTTTTAAAACCATTTTTTTCTAATAAAACAATTATCATTTGATGATTCTGAACTTTTTTTAAATATTTACAATAAAGCGGAAAATCATTTTTAAATTTCTCTATTAGATATAAAGTATTTCTCATCATATAATAACGTCTAATAGGTGCATGATTACTACATATTATATTTTTACCAAAAATTTTTTTAATACTGGCATTCCCTAACTTATGCTCTAAGATAACATCATTTAGTCTAACAATATCATAACCATTTTTTTTAATATTTAAACACATCCAAGTATCGACACAATCAATAAATAAATCTTCATTAAAAGGTCCAACTTTTTGATAAATTTTTAAATTAAGCAAATTACCTGAAGTCATAACTTCAAGAGGATGATCGATTACTTCATCACTCTTTTTTATTTTAGTTAAAATATTATGATATGGTGAGATTATACCAATATTATCACAGTTATTATTATTAACATATGAAAATAATTTACTAATTTTTTTTTCTTTAAATTTACTATCTTGATCCATAGTTAAAATAAAATCAAAACTATCTTCTAAAGCTTTAGTACATGCCAAATTAAGAGACTGGGCAATTCCTAAATTTTGCTTATTATTTACATAGACAATTTTTTTACTTTTAGGTAATAATGCTTTATTTTCATACATAGAATTATCAATTACATATAATTTTTCAATATATGGCAAGTAGCTCATAATATTTTCTTTAATTGATTTTTCAGGATGGTATAAGATTACTGTGCCAACATACTTCATTTTATACCTCCTCAGCAAAACCTTTTTCTAATTTTCTAAATACACTATAACCAATAATCAAAATAAGTAATGAAACAATAATTAGATATAATAATGAACCAAAATTAGGCATTGTTTGATAGTAAAAAATACTACGATAAGCATCAATTAGATGCGCTAAAGGATTAATATTTAAAAACCAACTTATTTTTTGAGGAAACATATCAACTGTATATAATATTGGGGTTCCATAAAACAATAAATTAACAAAAAAAGCAACAACATATTCAACATCTCTTACATAAACATTAATAGCACTTAAAATAAATAATAAACCTAAACTTAAAAGACTTTGAATAATTGCAATTAATGGTAACCATAAAAGTTGAATACTAAAACCTACACCACCAAAAAGTAAGAAAATTAAGATAATAACACATGATATTAAAAAATTAATTAAGCCTGCTAAAATAACTGAAACAGGTAATATCTCTCTTGGAAAATACACTTTCTTTATTATGCCACCATTTAACCAAACACAATTACAACCAGTCGTAATGCATGTTGTAAAAAAGTTCCACGGAATAATTGCAACAATTAAAAAGATTAAATAATTTGGAACTTGAACTCTCATAATATATGGAAAAACAATAGCATAAACTAAAACAGTCAATAAAGGATTTAAAAATGACCATAAAACTCCTAAAAAAGAGCCTTTATATTTTCCTCTTATTTCTTTTTGAACATTAGTTTTTAATAATTCTCGATATTGATATAAATTTTTAAAAATACTCATCTTTTATCACCCACACTTCTTTAAATAATCATCAATTACTTTTGAAGGTTTTCCATCTTCTTCAATAACACCATTATTAATCCAAATAGCCCGAGTACATAAATTTTTTATATTACCTAAATCATGACTAACAATTACAATTGTTTTATCACTTTCTTTTAATTCTTGTAATTTAGCAAAACACTTTTCTTGAAAATGTTGATCTCCTACTGCTAAAATTTCATCAATTAATAATATTTCTGCATCAACATTAATGGCAATTGAAAAAGCAAGGCGCATATACATACCTGATGAATAAGTTCGAACCGGATTATCAATAAAATCCCCTAGTTCTGAAAAAGAAATTATATCATCTATTCGTTTATCAATTTCAGCTTTAGTAAGTCCAAAAATAGAAGCATTAAAATAAATATTTTCTCTTCCTGTAAAATCTTGATGAAAGCCAGCCCCAAGTTCAAGTAAAGATGTTAATTTACCATGCGTAATAACTTTTCCTTTAGTAGGATAAATTATTCTCGTCATTAATTTCAAAAGAGTAGACTTTCCTGAACCATTTACTCCTACTAATCCTACAGTTTCACCTTTTTTAATACTTAGATTAATATTTTTTAAAGCGGTAAATAACTCAGGTTCACTTTTATGCCAAAATACTAAATGTTCCTTTAAAGTTCTTGCTTTATCATAATATATTTTAAAACTTTTAGTAACATTTTGAATCTCAATAGCATTAACGTTTTCTTTTTTCATTTAGCACCTCAATTCATTAATAGTATAGCATTTATAATCTAAAATATCAAACTAACACGCATAAAAATGAAATTGTAACCTACCATTATTTTTAAAGATTTTTTATAGCAATTTATGATATTAAGTTCTTGAATTTTTTACTTTTGCTATGATAGATGCAAATGAAGGAAACTTCATAAAATAAAAAAAAACTAACCCTTTAAAAGAGTTAGGAATAATTGACTCAGGGCTTCTAAAGTTTCCTAAAGTACCAGTTGCTTATAATTATAATCCAATATTTATAAAAGTCAATAATTATAAGTTTTGTGTTAATCCTTTTTTAAAATGTCCCATAAAGATTTTTTTAAAATGTCCCATTTCAATATGTTAAAATATATCTCGGA
>CANQIN010000028.1 GCA_947623995.1 uncultured Bacilli bacterium
TATAAACCCCACCTTTCATTATTTTGTATTATATAAAATTTTTAATTATTAAACAAGATTAATGTATCACATAAGGATTTTCTTTAGTTCCAAAACCACCCATTATTTTAACTTCTCTTTTTAAATAAGCAGTTGGATAAACATCAGCTACACTACTAGTAAATACACTTTCTAAATTACCATTATTATACATAATAGCATAAGAATTACTAGTTAATGATGATGAAGGACTAATCGTCCAAAAAGAACTTTTATTATTTATTAACCAATTAGAACATCCACCATTTTCATCACAACTATTTGCAAGTAAATAATCAGATGGATACATTAAGCCAAGATAAGCTTCATAACTACTTGTTCTTTCTAAAGTATCAGTACAATATTCCCCACTTAAACATTTCTTTTCATTAACTCCTAATTCACTATTATAAAAATCTATTTTACTAAAATTTTTAATATTAGAATCTAATATACTTCCTAAATGCCAAGGAGCCTTATATAAATATTTTTTAATACTTTCATTTAAACCATTAAAAGTAAAATCACAATCTAATTCTTTATTTTCTTTTCCTCCAACACATTTACTTTTCTTTTGATTATAAAAATCATCATTTAATAAATTATTAAGTTTAGATGTACTCCATTCATTGACACCATAACCTAAATTAACATCACTACTAGAACTATCCCAAGCAAATTTACCAATTTTATCATCTCTAATAATTTTAACATAAGATACTTCATTAATTTTCATAACTCCAATTATGCGCCACAAAATAGGATCACCCTCATGATACTTTAATACACACTTGCGATTTTCATTTAAACAATCACTCATATTATCAAAATCTTTATAATCATTTTCATCTTCTAGAAACCCACGATAAACAATACTCTGATACTTTTCGCCTAAATCTAAATAATTATTTGGATTATCACCAATATATCTTAAATTATTATCTTCAAGCTTAACTAAACTATCAGAACTATTAGCTATACTATATAAACAATCACCAAAAAGCCGATGATGTTTTTTAAAACAAGTATTTACTTCTTCACTACTAGGAATAAGTGGCCCACCAGATACAATCCAAATGGTATATCCTATTTCTATAATTATAAAAGTGACAATAATAATCCCAATTATTAATAAAGAACAATTCGTTTTTTTTAGTTTTCTTTTTTTCTTCACTTTCCAACCACCTACTACTATATAAAAAATTTTAACATAACTTGTCGTAAAACACCATCTAAAATTATTTACAACTAAAACTTTAAATGATATACTTTTGTTAGAATAAGGGTGTATAAAGATGAATGAAAATATTTTAAGAGATAATATTATGTATCTAAGACAATGGACCAATATTAATCCAGCTTTTAACGCTTTAACAATTGAAGATAATTATTTAGTTTTAAGACAAAATGGTAATGAAGAAAAACAAGATATATCAAACTTTTATTTTCCAGATATGTTGTATAATGAAACATTTAGAAGAAAATTAGAAAAAGATTATAATGCCGAAAATTTATTTCGAATAGTAGAAGTTTATTGTAAAGCTAAAGAAGCTACTAGAAAGACTGATAATACTATTCCATATATTTCTAATCTAGAAATCTTAGAAGAAAATCAACAACCATTTTTACTAATTCACACCACTGATAATAAAAAATATCGTTTTGATACAAATGATATTAATAAAATGATTAATATTTATGAACAATTAAAACAAACAAAAATAAATGTTACTTTACAAGAGTTTGGGGAGGCAATTAAAAATGATTCGAATAAATGAATATGAAGATTATATCTTAAGACCAACACCACTAGATAATACGGAAATTAATCAAGTAGCGGATTTTGAAAGATTAGTTTTATTAGCTAAGATGTATGATGAAGATATTACAAGTGAAGCAGTTGATGAATTAAAAGCTAATTATGAGCAAAAAATAACCGAAATTACTTTACTTCCTAATAAAAATCAAAATACCATTGAAGCTTTAAAAAGAAATGCCGCGATGAATGCCCAATTAGATCAAATAAATCAAGCTAAAACAAATGATAATTTAACTTTAACAAGAACAAACAATCAATCAGGTTTCAGTGCTGGATTTACTAATGCTTCAATTATTATCTTTATAGTTATGTTAGTTGGAATAATTGCATCAGTATTACTATTAAGTGTATCTTAATAGTTTTTTTATTAAAAAACCCAAGTTCTAAATATTTCTATAAATTCAAAATATTTTTGTGGCATGTATACTCCACTTACCTCTGGATAATATATAATAAAAAATAAAATAACTAATAATAAATAAAAATATATCACAAAATTGCTTTTAAATTTTTTAGCAATATCTTTTAAAGTATAAACTACGGCTAACATAATAAAAGGTAAAATAGCAAAATAATGATATAAAAACATTAATCGTCCAATAAATACAAACGGCAAAAAAGTAAATGTTATAGCGCATAAAAGAAAATAAGCAATTTTATCTTTCTTTTTAAATAATTTAATAAATATATATATATAGCTTAAAATTCCAAACCACCATATTATAATATTTCCTACCCCAGATATACTGCCATGCAAGTTAGCTTCATTATAACTACTATAGTACCAAACTGGTTTATAAGAAAAAGGCCAAGTATAAAATGGTGATGAATATGGATGAGTTGCCTTTAAATTGTGATGATAATCATACATTCTTAAACTTTGATTAAAAACTTCTCCTATACTAAAATCATTAAACCAGGCGACATTAGGATAAATGTAATAACTTCCTATATATATTAATAATGGAACTAGAACAAAAAAGCAAACTGATTTTAAAAATAATTTAAAATTAACTTTTTTATTTTTTATTACATGAGTAAGAAATATTATAGCAAGAGCAAGTCCGCCATAAAGACCTATCCACTTTGTAGTAACCGAGCATCCAAAAAATAAGCCTGATAAAAATAAATTACGGTTTTCATTTTCACCTATTATATAATTATACATAAAATAAAAAGCTAAAATAATAAATAAAACTAAAAAACTATCTACTGTTCCCATCCTTGTTTGGGCAAAATGAAAAGTATCAAAAGCCATTAATAAAGATGCGACAACAGCAAGATTTCTTTTATTAAATAATTTTTTAGCAAATAAATACATTACTAATACCATTAAAATACCAGCAATATTACCCATTAAACGGTAATAAAAAGGAGCCATACGATGAAATACTGCAATAGGTATTGCTTGAATTAGTTTACCTAATGGTGGATGAACCCATTCATATGCCATTAAACCATTAGCATATTCATAAGCAGTTCTAGCAAAATATATTTCATCAAAATAAGTTGAATTCATATAATTAATTTGTTTAGGTATTGTATCTTCTTCATCATTTAAAGTATTAATTGGTTTGCCTTCATAAATTACTTGTTTAATGTTTATTTTAATATCATCATTGTAAAATGCAATTTCTCCAATAGATGCCTTATTATTAGCAATTAATCTAAGACTATTAACTCTCTCACCAATATAAGTCTTTTTCCAAGAAAAAGCTTTAGTACTTACATCAATAATATCATTATCTAATACTAATTGATAATTTGCACCCATATTTCCTGCAAAGAGAACCATTTCATCAATAAATATTTCCTTATCAAACTCAATCAATAATTCTTCATTATAATTTAAATTTAAAAAAGTATTAGGATTTTTAAATGACCCTAAATTAATAAAAGACAAAATAGCATATAAACCAACAATAATTATTATTAAAATATAATCAAATTTATCAATTTTCTTATTCATAACTACCTCTTTTTAAATATATAAAACATTATAACGTAAAACTTACCTTTAGTAAAATTAATTTTAGTTCTTTTTTTATTTTTTTAACATACATTTAATTAGAAATGAGGTTAAAAAAATGGAAATATTAAAAGTTTCATCAAAATCAAATCCAAGTAAAGTAGCAGGTGCGATTGCGAACATTTATCGTGAAACAAAAAGTGTTGAGATTCAAACAATTGGTGCAGGAAGTTTAAATCAAGCTATTAAAGCAATTGCTATAGCAAGAGGTTTTGTAGCACCATCAGGAGATAATCTAATAGTAATACCAGCATTCAGTGATATTACAATTGTTGGTGAAAACAAAACAGCCATTAAATTAATAGTAACAAATAAATAGCACGAAAAGTGCTATTTTTAATTATTGAACTGATAAAACATAAGGATCATCAATAGTGCCTTCACCAGAAGTTATAGTTACATTTTTAATTAAATAAGTAGTAGGCCAAACACCACTGGCATAATAGGTATTACCACCGCCATCGCCTACGTATCCTAACGAAGCCATACCAACCGAACTAGTAGAGGTAGATGAATACGGTGATAAAGTCCATAAATTAATATTTGGTTTTAACCAATCATTACTATTACAATTTTCATTGCCAAAATCATATAAATTTTTTATTAAACAATTATTTCTTACTTCTCCTCCTACCGCATAGCCAAAATCGCTTGGATATATTAATCCGATTCCATTATGTTTTTCTCCTACATCTGTTTCTTTACTCCATTCACTTGGATATGCATTATTACTTCCTGTACTTGTTCCTCGCTCTCTTTCATAATACATTTTTACTGTTATATCTTGATTTGTCCAACTTCCACCTATATTCCAGATTACATCTTTATCTATCATATTTCTTGCTGTATCATCTAAGCCCTTTGGTAAGTTTGTTCCCGTGTTAAAGTCACATATATTTTGCGATGATATGCTACTATTATCACCTGTATAACATTCCCCTGTTCCACTTTCATAATATATGCCATTTAACATATCTTTTAATTTTGAAGTGGTCCAATTATTGGAATATTCTGTTATTCTATCCCATGCATAGCTTCCAAAATTTTTTTGTTCTTTTACTCCATCTGTTCTTACTATTTTTATTCTTTGTTCTACACCACTATTTGTTTTAGCATTTACTAAACCAATAATTCGCCAAACTTCATTATTAAATAAAACATAATTATTTGGATTTACTCCTGCAAATCGATATTCTGTTTTATTCCATTCTTGTCCTAGCTCTTCTAAATCACTATGTTCTACTTTATATAATCCATTTTTACACGTTGCTACTTCAATTTGTTTTCCTGCTATTTCAACCTTTTCTGGTGTTGTATTTATTGTTTGTTCCACTTCACTTGTTGCTCCTTTATTATCCGTTACCCTTAATTTTATAGTATGGTTTCCTTCTATTTGATTAGTAAATTCTTGGGTTTCACTTCCATCTTGCCATTCTTCTTCATCTATTTGGTATTCATATTTTGAAATACTTTTATCCTTATATGCACTTGCTGTTGCTTTTGCTGTTATTGTATTTTCACATACTGATAAAGCTAAACTACTTGTTGGTGGTATATCATCTTCATTTATATATGTTGATGTTACAGTTATTTTACTTTTAAATTCTTTATTCATTGAATCTGCATTTTCTACTGTTACTTTTTCATCTACCCATAATCTTAATTCAAAATTCTTTGTTTCATTTCCTTCTAAATATCCACTCATTAATTTATGAGCTTCATATGTATTTGCTATTGTTGTATCTGTTGGACTAGTTTCTCCTAATACTTTTTCTATTCCATCTTCTCCTACTTCATTTAATTTTACTTTTATATAATTTGGATTTAATCTATTTGCTTCTAATACTTTACTTAGTGATTCTAGATTTATTTGATATGTTGCTATATCACTACATTTATTATGGACACTAAATTTATATGGTTTTAGTTTTTCTCCTTCACTATCTAAGATTGGATATGTTTTTAATAAACTTATATCATCTGATTCACTTTCAATATCAATACTTAAACAGGCTGAATTAACAACATTTTCTCCTGTTTGCTCCTTTGTTATTATCCATAAAGCATATGAAATACCTATTACTAATAGAATTAAACCTATTATGCTTAATGAAATTATGGTGTATTTCTTTTTCTTATTTTCCATTTCATACCTCTTTCTTATTTTTTACTTTATTTAATTATTTTTATACTATTAACAATATTATATAACCAAATGGTTATACAGAAAATAAAAAAGAAAGGCTTTACACTATTCTTTACGCTTTTATCCAATAAGTAGTCATTCCACATGGTAAAATCAAATTACTATTTTTAACAGGTATGCCTATTTCATCTGATAATATATTTCCCTCTTTTTTAATTATTATTTTTAAAATATCTTCAATAATAGTTTTAGATAAACCCGTACTATAAGAATTAATTAAAAATAAAATTGGTTTATCACTTAATAATTCACTACATAATTTAACTAAATTATATAAATCTTTTTCAACTTGCCATACTTCATGCTTACTTCCCCTACCAAAACTAGGTGGATCCATTAATATAATATCGTATTTATTACCTCTTTTAATTTCTCTTTTAACAAATTTAAGACAATCATCAACAATAAATCTAATTTTCTTATCTTCTAAATTATTTAATTTAACATTTTCTTTAGCCCAGTCAACCATTCCTCTTGATGAATCAACATGAACAACACTTGCCCCTTCTTTTAAAGCAGCAACACTAGCAGCACCAGTATAAGCAAATAAGTTTAAAACTTTAACTTCTCTATTTTCATTCCTAATTAAATCTCTAATTAAATTCCAATTAACGGCTTGTTCAGGAAATAAGCCCGTATGTTTAAAGCCCATTAATTTCAATTTAAAAGCTAAATCTTGATATTTAACAATAAACTCATTTGGCATTTTGGGATTTATAATTTGCCATGAGCCTCCTCCAGTATTACTTCTTGTATATTTCGCATCAACTTTATTCCATAAATTACTTGTTTCTTCATCCCATATAACTTGGGGGTCAGGTCTTGCTAAAATTAAATTACCCCATCTTTCTAATTTGTCTTTATGGGCTAAATCTAATAATTCATAATCTTTAAAATCATTAACTAATCTCATTTTATTTTTCCTTTAGTTAAATAAGCTAAGAATGGATCTAAAAATTCAAATATTCCCGTAATTAAAATAAAATAACCAAAAACAATAATATGGGTTTCAATGCCAAATAAGAAATTAATACTTGTTAAAATACCGGTTATTACAAATAAAAATAATAAAGCCGTTTCAAATTGCCACATTTTACTTTTTTTATCATGATACATATCTGCTTTTTTTAATTTAATTAAAGATAAACATAATAACCAAATTAAAATTGTAATAGCTAAATATTTTGGGGTTTCAACAACTTTTAAAACATAACCTACTATTCCAACTACTAAACTAGCTAGACAAGTAAAAGCACTAGTGTAATCTTTACTTTTCATTGTAAGTAAAAAACTAATTGCATTAACAACAGCATAAAAAATCATAGTCCCAACAAATAATTCATTAAAGAATGTCCAGCCAAGTAAAGGACAAACAAGTAAAAATATTCCATTTAAAATTAATAATCCACTGCAAACCATATTCTTTTTTAAAACTTCTAACATAACTACTCACCTCATCATAATCATAAACTTTTTTATAATTTTTGTAAAGTATTGTTCTTTTTTTTACTTTAACTTTTGATTAGCTATATTTAATTAGTAATATTATTTTATAAGCAAAACAAGAAAACATTTTATTGTTTCCTTGTTACTAATTTTCATTATTTATTTCTAATAAGCATTTTTTGTTTTTCTTCGTTAATACTATCAGTAAATAGCTTAGAGTATTTCTCCTTATTGTTCAATATGTATTCAAATTTTTTTTCATTTAATAATTGATTTAGTGTTGTTAAAGTTCGTTTATCTCTTTTTTGTAATAATTGTTTTAATTTTGTTAAAGTAAATTTTTTCTCATTTGTTTTTTTAATTTTTTTATTAATTTTGTCAATCTCATCTTGTAACCTTTTTGTATTAGCATTTTTTACATCTCTAGCTAATAAATCAATATAGTAAACATTTTCAGTTTCAATAATAGCATCAGTTAATTTTTCTATATTTACTCCTTTTATATTTTTAGCAAAAGAATATATATATATAGCATTTTGAGTTGTAATTATGGCATTTTCTAATTTTTCTATTTTTGCACTTTCTATGTATTTAGCAAAATTATATATCCACTCTGCTTTTTTAGTTTTAATAATAGCATTTTCTAATTTATCTATATTTGCTTCTTCTATGTCTTTAGCAAAATTACATATCCACTTTGCATTTTTGCTTTCAATAATAGCATCTTCTAATTTTTCTATATTTGCTTCTTCTATATTTTTAGCAAAATAATATATATATTCAGGAGCCTTACTATTTATGACTGTTTTCATTCCTATTTCTTTATCAATAACTCCTAAATCTACTAATTTTAGAAATCCTTTAAAGTTTTCTTTTAATAATTTTTCAATATTTGTATTCATATATTTTTTACTTTTCATATTCTCATAATTTTTTCCTTTCATTTTTCGTTATATACTATAATAAAATATTTTAGTTGTCAATTTTTTACTTCAACATTATTCTTTTTCATTAACACTCTTTTAATATCTAACCAATCATTAACTCTTATTAAATTTTCTTCTTCTAAAGACAAATCTTTATTATGCCATGCTGTATAAAGAAGTTTTAATTTAGCATTTTTTAGATTTTCTAATTTATCATCTATTTTAATATCACAATTAACAATTGCTTTATCTTCGGCAAAAATATAATTTCTAGGATCTATAAAATCTAAATTTTCATATAAAAATTGATATTTATCTTTTAAATTATTTCCAGCATAAGAAATTATCTCAGGCCATATATAAGCAGTACAAATATATATCTTATAAATTTCATTAAGTTCTTTTAAAACTTCATAACAATTAGGTAATAAAACCGCATTCTGATACATATTTAAATCTTTAAATTTATTAAAAAAATCCATCTTTTTATTTCCTAATAATTTTTGTAAACTATAAAACTTATATTGATTAACATCTATTTTCTTTCCTAAATATTCTTCTAAATAGTAAATAAAATTACCACCAGTTAAAACATCATCCATATCAATCATTATTGTTTGCAAATTAACACCTTCTTTAAATCATTTTCTTTAACATGTAAGTTATTTATTCGATCATCTATTATTTGTTTTATTAAATTATAACTTTTACTATTAACATTTAAATTTAAAATTAATATTTTAGTATATTCTAAACTTATATCAATTAAATTATTTAACGCTTTTACAACAATATACCAATTATTATTTTCTAAATTAAAAACTCCTCCATTAGTTAAGCTGGTAAAAACAATTTCTCCATTTATAACTTTAATAATATTTACTTCATTTAAATTAAAACCATAATTAATTTTATTACTAAGATTATAAGATATTATTATGCCAACTTTTTGTTCATTATCATAAATATCTCTTATTCCTAGCATGTAATCCCCCTTAAAATTCTTTTATATCATTATTATATTCTTTATCCATTAAAAATTCATGAATTATTTCTTCCTCATTTTCAACATATATTTCTTCTATTCTATCTACCCGACATTTTTCACTAATTAAAATAGCTTCAACTTTTTTCACAGCTTCATCTAAATTGTCATTTACAACAACATAATTATATTTAGACACTTCATTTATTTCTTGATAGGCCCTTTGAAATCTTTTAATTATTTGTTCATTGTTTTCAGTTCCCCGTTTTTTAATTCTTTTTTTAACTTCTTCCATACTAGGAGGTAAGATAAAAATTAAGATTGTTTCCGGAAACATTTCTTTAATAATACTAGCCCCTTCTACTTCAATTTCTAAGATTACATCTTTACCTTCATTTAATAAATTATTAACTTCTAGTTTAGGAGTTCCATAATAATTACCAGAATAGTTAGTATATTCTAATAGTTCATTATTTTTAATTTTTTCTTCAAATTCTTCTTTAGTTACAAAATGATATGTTTTATCAGGAATATCATTTGCTCTTATAGGTCTAGAAGTATAAGATATTGATAAATAGATATTATCATTTTTTTCAAGTAATTTACTAATAACTGAACCTTTACCTGCACAACTAATGCCAGAAATAATAATTAAATCTCCTCTTTTACGTTTTTTAATCACATTACCCGCTCCTTTTTTTCTTTATTATAATATAAAAAACTCTATTCCCCAAGAATAAAGTTACTTTAATTTAATCCTTCTAAATAATTAGTCATTTTAAGACTGATATTTTTTGTAAAAGGATAAGTATAAGTTTCACTATTAGTAATATTTGGAGCAATGATGACCATACTGTATTTTGGCTCATTTCTTGGATAAAAAAGGGCTAAAGTGGAATTAATGGTTTCCACATCAACTACACCATCATTGTTACTATCATAAAATGTTTCACTAGTTCCCGTTTTTCCTGATACTTGTAAATCAGGATTAGCATAACTAGAGGCTGTCCCCCCATGAAATACTTCGTAAAATCCTTCTAATATTCGGTCATAAAAACCTTGGTCTAATTCTACTTCATTTAATATTTCACTATCCTTTTGGGCAATGTTTAATTTTAATCTTTTCCCACGATTAGCAATGGTATTAATATATTGAAATAATTCGACAGGGGTATAAGTGTCATATTGGCCAATTGACAAGTTAAGAAGTAAATCCCCACTAATCGTATCTCCTATCATGCCAATTTTTTCATTTGGTAAATCAATATTGGTTAGAGAACCTAAACCATAAGAAGCAAAAGTATCCCGATAAGTATTAAAGTTTTCTTTAGTTACTGGTAATTCCATATTATAGTGATAATCATTTCCAGTTGTTTTAATAGCCGTTACAAATTGAAAATAATTGCTTGATGTTTTTAAAGCTGTAATATCATCAACATAGCCTAATCTTTTATAAGAACATTTTGATGGTTGATAATAAAGTTTAACACAACTATCTAATAATTTTTGACCAACTGTTATAGCCCCGGTTTTATAACCTACCGTTGAACTAGCACCTTTAACTACACTACCCATTGCAAATGAAGATGATAACATTCTTCCCGTTATTTCTTTAAAACTTCCATCATCATTTAAAATAATACCACTCATTGCTAAAATGTTACCTGTTAAAGGTTCGCCAATAATACTATAAGCATCATGAAAATATCTACTTTGCTTTTTATTCCTTGCTAAAACTAATTCATTTTTTAATTCACTTTCTAACTTTAATTGTAAATCAATATCAATATTTAAAACTAAATCATTACCCCTTTTTTCTTCACTTACTAAATCTAGGGAATAATCACTATTAACTAAATAAGTTGCTTTCTTTCCCTTTAAAACATCTTCATAAGTTTTTTCTAAACCACTTATTCCTACTACATCTTCTAAATTATATCCATCTAAAACATATTGTTTACTATCTTCTTTAGGAATACTTCCCACTGAACCAAATATATCTCTTAAAGTATCATTATAAGGATAAACTCTTTTACTACTAACAACAATTTTCAAAGAGGGAATATCACTTTCCATAATCTTTAAAGCTTCTTCTTCACTTACTTCTTTTAATAAATATTTATCTTGATAATAATATCCTTCATTCATTAAAGAATATAAATAAATTATTTTTTGCTCATATTCTGTATATTCTAATGCTTCTACAGGAATTCTTTCTAATTTATAATTTAAAATATCATCTTTACTAATTTTTCTTTCCTCTAATAAACGATATTCATCAGCACTAATCAAATCATCACCATTATTATGTTTTACTAAATAATAATTTTTTTTCATCTTTTCAGTGATATTAAAATCTTTAACATAATTTGCTAAACTCTTAGCTATTTCTAATTCTTCTTCACTTTTAATACTAGGATTTTTATGATAAACAATATTTAAAACACCAACATTATCAACTAAAACTTTCCCATTACGATCTAAGATTCTTCCTCTTGGAGCTGAAAGACCTTCCACTATTGCTTCGGTTTTAATTTTTAAATCTTCTAAATGTTCTTCATGATGATTAAGATTAATATTTAATAAAACGCTTAAAAAAATAACAAAGAAAATTGTAACTACTGATTTTAGATTCATATTAAAATCACCTACTTTTAGTATTCATTTTTTTTTTAAATTCATACACTATAGATAGGTGATGTTATGTTTGAATTAATCAAAAGATATATGGATAAATTAACTATTGATGATGTAAATAATTTTGCAATTAATAACAATGTTAATTTAAATGAACAAGAATTATCTTTTACTTATCAATTTGTTAAAAAAAATTGGGAAACAATTCTTGCTAACCCAAATAGTTTAAATTTAGAACGTTATAAAAATGAATTCAGTGAAGAAAATTTTCTTAAAATTAAACATTTAATTAAAATTTATTATCAAAAATATGGTCATTATTTATAATATTCATTTATTTTTTCAATAAGTTTTTCATCAAATTGTTGATTTAAAATCATTTCGATTTCAAATTTATAAGGAGGATATATTCTTTCTTTATCTAATATATCTTTTCCCACATAAGGTGTTTCTAATATTTTAGGAACATCTTTTAATTTATCATGATAAATTATTTTTAATAGAGTTTCAAAACCAATTGTTCCATAACCAATATTTTCATGACGGTCTTTATGAGTACCGATAGCATTTTTGCTATCATTTATATGAATACAATGAATTTTATCTAAACCTATCATTTGGTCAAATAAATTTAAGTATTCATCAAAATTATTTAAATCAACACCTGAATCATTTAAATGGCAAGTATCAAGACAGACCCCAATTGGATAATGAGTATTATCAACAATTGCTTTTAATTCATCTAAATTAATTCCTAATTCAGTTCCTTTACCAGCCATTGTTTCTAATAAAATTTGACATTTAGATGATTTAGCTAAAATAATATTTAAAGCATCAATAATATTTTTAATTGCCACATCTCTTGGAATACTAACAGCACTTCCCGGATGCAAGACCATATAAGAAATTCCTAATTCATCACATCTTTTTAATTCTTCAGTTAAAAAATTAATACTAAATTGCCATTTAGATTCATCTAAATTATTTGCTAAATTAATTATATATGGAGCATGACAAATAACTTTATCAATTAAAATATTATTTTCTTTCATTAACTTTTTAGCCTCATTTGTTAAAGAACTATCAATACTTTTACGTAAAGTATTTTGAGGGGCTCCTGTATAAAACATAAAAGTATTAGCATTATAAGATATAGCTTCTTTTACACTTCCAAGTAATTGGTCTTTACCAAAACCAACATGACTTCCAATAATCATAACTTCACTTCCTACTACTTTCTTAAGGTTTGACCATCAGTATTTTCACAAGTATTTGTTACTTGCATATCATTTTTCTTAGATATTACACCATCTTCATAGGCTTTTCCTTTAATATTTAAATTAGTTAAATTTGCATTATTAACAATAAAATCATTATTAGCTAACCAAGCTGTATAATTAATAATTTGTCCATCTTCATTAGATTCAATTAAAATGCTTCCATTATATTCTTCCCTACTTTCTAAAAGGAATAAATTATTAGCTTTAAGCCATTCTACAGAATAACATACTTTACTATTGGTATTAACTTTTTTATTTACTAAATCAATTTGATAAGCACTACCAGCAGCTTGCATAGCCCTTATAACTTCTGTTTTAAAAACTTGTTTATTTTCTTTTTTAAGCATGCTACTAACAAACATACTACATATTAAAATGACAAAAATTAAAATGACAATTACAATTAGTGATTCAACAACACTAAAACCACGCTTATTTTTCATAACTCATACTCCTACACTATTAGTTTCAGGCAAAGTACTACCACCATCAATAACAATAGTTTGCCCGGTTATATAACTACATTCATCACTTGCTAAGAACAAAACTAAATTTCCTAATTCTTCAATAGTTCCAAGTCTTTTTAGGGGAATACCTAAACGAATACTTTCAATTACTTCTGAAGGATTCTTACTATTAGTTTCTTTTGCAATACCTTCAACCATTGGAGTCATTATATATCCTGGTAAAATGGCATTTACTAAAATATTATTATCAACTAATTCCATTGCTAAAGCTTTAGTAAAGCCAATAAGAGCAGCTTTTGTTGTAGCATAAGCAACTTCGCCAACATCGGCAACCATTGGCCCTGTAACACTTGATAAATTAATAATTCTTCCGGCTTTACTCTTTTTTATATATGGTAAAAAAGCTTTAGTAACATTCCATGTTCCCTTAATATTAATATCAAAATGAAAATCTCTTATTTCATCACTCATTTTAGCAAAAGTCTCTAATTTAGCAACCCCAGCATTATTAACTAAAATATCAATTTTCTTTTGCTCTTTCATAATGTCTTTAACTATTTCATCTAACATCTTCTTATCTCTAATATCAACAATATAACCACTTACATTAGAATATTCTTTTTTTAATTCTTTTATAGTTTTCTTTAATTCTTCACTATAATCTAAAATATAAACTCTAGCATTAGCTTTTAATAAAACTTTAACAATGCCTAAACCATTTCCCATTGCTCCACCAGTAACAACCGCAACTTTATTTGTTAAATCCATAACTTTCCTCCTTTAGTTTATAAATTAATTATACAATGAAAAAAAGGAATTTAAAAGTTACAAATTATTATTCTTATTATATTCTTTTAACTTTTCTAATTCCTTTTGTTCAATACTCATATTTTTAATATCTTTTAAGATAACATCATCAACAAATAAAGAATGATTTTGACATTTAATATTAATTCCAATATTATTTTTAAATAAGGTCTTTACTAATATTTCTTCACCATCATCTAAATAAATAATATTTTTTTCATTTTCTTTAATGATTTTCATTTTAATCTTCCCTTTCAATCGTGGCAAATAATTCATCATCAAAAAAATCTTTTAAATCAATATTTAATCCTTCACATATTCGGATAATAGTAAGTAATTTAGGATTTCTTGATTTACCATTAACTAAATTTTGTACTGTACTTTGCGTTAAACAACAAATACTCGCCAATCTATTTGGCGTGATATCTTTTTCAGCACATATTTTTAATATTTTTTTAGATACAGCACTTGATAGTCTCACTTTTACCACCTTATAAAAAGTATATCAATTAAGTCTTAAAACTTATTAACCACACAAGGTTAAAATAAAAGAAAAATGACAAAATTGTGATATTTTTTATTCCTTTCTATAGATTTTATAAGGATTTTATCAAATATTTTTGGTAAAAATTGTCAGTTCTTGTCAGGAATATCAAAAAAATTTAAACTGCATTTATTATATTTAAAATAATTTTGTTTAAAATTTAGTTTTGTGGGTTGAAATAATAAACTATTTTAGATATAATTTTGATATGAAAAGAAAAAAATAAGTCATTAAATGTCGTCTTATTTGAAAACAGAAAAATTAGAAGGAAAAAATATAATAATAAATGGTACTACTCTATTTTTGATATTATTGAAATATTAACAAAAAGTAAAGATGTATGAGCATACTTGTGAAAACTAAAGCAAAGGTTAAAAGAAGAAGATTTTAGTGAGTTCGTGACAAAATGTCACGCGCTGAAATTACCATCAAAAAAAGATGGAAAAAAATATTGTGCTAATAAAGAAACTATTATTAGAAAATCCAAAATGTCCTATTTCCTAATATAGAATCCTTTAATGTTATTAATTGCACGAAATTTCTAACAAAAAGGCTTTATTTTTTAATTTAGAAACAGGAGTTAGTACGATTGAGTAGAAATATATGTCACCATATATAGCCCTCTCAGAACTGGACGTGCGCAGTTAACGCATCCAGCTCTTC
>CANQIN010000029.1 GCA_947623995.1 uncultured Bacilli bacterium
ACAATGATTCTTCGGAACGTAAAATAAAAATTGAGTGGAATTTTCATACTATTTAGCTATTTTCTACTAAAGAATACCCTCTTGGATTAAAGGACATTCTGGGGGGGTTATAAGTTATAATTATTTAAGAATAGAGTGATAAAATGAAGCTAAAAAAGTATGAAGATAAAAATATAAAAAGAAGAAAAGTGGTACTAATAAGTTTAGGAGTAATTGTTTTAATAAGTGTATCATTTCTTCTATACAAAACATTCGCGTCTTTTACTGAAAGTGCTGAATTTCAGGTGATGAAAGGTAAAGTAGATTATTTTGGAAATAGTGATGTTTATTTTGCCTTTTATGAAGGAGATAACCAACTAGATGAAATGCCTTTGAAAGATAATGAAGAAAGTTTAGTGTTTGATCATGGTGAATGTGATAATGGAGCAAGTATAATATGGGATAGTGAAGCATGGGGACCAATGGTTAAAAATTTAAGTAAAAGTAAAACTAAATGTAGCTTATATTTTACTAAAGGAATGAATGCGATAGAATACATTAAGAATTTAACTAAGGTATCTAATACTGATTTATCATATGATGGTGAAGAAATATTAGGTGAATTAGGAACTGTAGATAATAATTTAAGATACATTGGAGTTAATCCAAATAATTATGTTTCTTTTAATAATGAAATTTGGCGAATCATAGGAATTATGAAAATAAAAAATGAAAATAATGAAAAAGTAGAAAGAATAAAAATAATTAGGCAAGATGGAATTGAAGGTCAAAAAAATTTTGGAAATTATAGTTTTGATTATAATAATAGTACTGATTATGTAACTTCAACTTTAAAAAATATGCTAAATGGAATATATTATAATAGTGCAAGTGGTGATTGTTATAAAACTTTGAATCAAGATGACATACCTCTAACTGAAATATGTGATTTTTCGGGAAATGCAAATCAGCCAAAAGGTTTAGATGAAATTGCTAGAATGATGATTGATAAAAATGTTATATGGAATATTGGGGGCTGGGATACATCTGAAGTTCTTACATCACAAATGTATGAATATGAACGTGGAACAACAACATATCTTAATAATAATCACATAGAATGGACAATAGAAAATGATAAAGACTATCATAATGGAATAGGTTTAATGTATCCATCTGATTATGGTTATGCTGTTGGTGAAAGTGAAAGAAATTCCTGTTTAAATACAAATTTAAATAAATATGGTTCAGAAAATTGTGGAGATAAAGATTGGCTAAAGCCTTCTAGGGGTGGGTTTTATTGGAGTTTAACTCCAAGAACTTCTCATTCTCATTTATTATTTGGCTTTTATCCAAACGGTGTGGTATTTCATGATAATGGAGCTAATTATCCATATTCAGTTTGGCCAGTAGTTTATATATTACCTAATATAAATATTGAATTAGATTTATCTGATAATTATGGTTCAGTTGATAATCCTTTTCGATTAAAATTATAATTTTTTTTGTAAATCTATTTTTAGACATTTTTATTCTTTAATGATTAAAAAAATGTATAAAAATATCATAATATTCTCATTATTAACATAGAATTAATAAGGAGGATATTTTTTTATGTTTCAAAATTTTGGTTATGAAATTGCTGATTTATTAAAGAAAGCTGAAAATTTAAGATTTAAACTTCACCATCCCTATGTAGGAACAGAACATTTATTACTTGCTATTTTAAATAGTTCTAGTGAAGTTAAAAACATTTGTAACAATTATGGCTTAACTTATGATAATTTTAAAAATGAATTATCTTTAATTATTGGTCATGCTACTGAGGCATCAACTATAAATTTATATACCCCAATGTTAAAAAGAGTTTTAGAATTAGCGTTAAATGATGCTAGTGAAAATAATAATGGTAAAGTTAAAGTTCATCATTTACTTTTAGCAATGTTAGAAGAAGGTGATGGTGTTGCTATTAGAATTATGGCTCGTTTAAATATTGATTTAGATGATTTATATGATGCTTTAAAAGAAAATTTAGTTGTTGATAAAAAAACTAAAAATTTAGAAATTATGAAAATTGGAATTCATTTAACTAATAAAAATAATAAAACATCTAAATTATATGGTAGGGAAGATGAAATTGAAATGATTATTGAAACGCTTTTAAGAAAAGAAAAAAATAATCCTTTATTAATAGGAAAAGCTGGAGTTGGAAAAACGGCTATTGTTGAAGAACTTGCTAGAAGAATTGTTAAAAAAGAAGTACCTGTTGAATTACAAAAAATGGAAATATATGAGTTAGAAATGGGTTCTTTAGTTGCTGGTACTAAATATCGTGGGGAATTTGAAGAACGTCTTACGAAAATAATTAAAGAAGTTATTAAAGAAAAAAATATTATTATCTTCATTGATGAAATTCATTCAATGGTTAATGCTGGAGGAGCTGAAGGAGCTATATGTGCGTCTGATATTTTAAAACCTTATCTTGCTCGTGGAGAAATTAAAGTCATAGGGTCTACTACTACTAATGAATATCATGAATTTATTGATAAAGATAAAGCTTTAGCAAGAAGATTTGAAAAAATTATTGTTAATGAACCTACTAATGAAGATATGATGCTTATTTTAAAAAATGTTAAATCTTTATATGAAAAACATTATAATATTAATTTAACAGATAGTAATTTAAAAGATATTTTAGATTTAGCTAATGAATATATTTTTTCCAAAAATAATCCTGATAAAACATTAGATTTATTAGATTCGGTATGTGCCAGAATTAAATATAAAAATATGAATATGTTAGCTGTTAATGAATTAGAAAATGTGGTAAAGAAAAAAGAAAATTTATTGAAAAAAAGAGAATATAAAAATGCTTTAAAAGTTGCTAGGGAAGAACAAGAAATTAGAAATACTAAAATTTATGATGTAAAACTTAAGATGAATAAAGAAGATATTTTAGAAGTTATTGAAAAGAAAACTAATATGATTTTAATAAATCAGAAAGATAAATTATTTAAACAATTAAGAGAAAATTTATTTAATAATATTTTAGGTCAAGATGATGTTTTAAATAAATTATTAGATACAATGGAATATAATAAACAAAAAGGAACTAGTTTTTTGCTGGTTGGTGGAAGTGGAGTTGGTAAGACTGAAACAATTAAAATTATTAGTGATACCCTAAAAACAAATTTAATTAGAATTGATATGAGTGAATATCATTTAGAAGAAAGTATTAATCGTTTAATTGGGGCACCAAGTGGTTATGTTGGTTATGGTAAAGATTATGTTTTTCGCTCTTTAATTGATCAACCTTATTCAACTATTTTATTTGATGAAATAGAAAAAGCTCATCCTAAAGTTTTAAATTTATTATTACAAATTTTAGATGAAGGTTTTATAACTGATAGTTTAGGAAATAAAATTCGTTTTGATCATACATATATATTTATGACAAGTAATATTAAGGTTAGTGAAAAAATTGGTTTTAACAATTCTTTAAATAATGCTTTAGATAATATTTTATCTAAAGAATTAATGGGAAGAATAGATATAGTTTTACCATTTAATAAGATAAATGAAGAAGTAGCTAAAGAGTATATTAAAAAGCATTTAAAGAATAAAGATATCAATATTGAAGATTTATTAAATATAAGTGATATAGATAAATATGGTCTAAGAAATATAAGAAATCTTATAAATAAATATAATAAAAAATCAATTAATTATAACTGATTTTTTTTTTACTATTTTGCTTTAACTTCTTGAATTTAAAAAAGACTTTTTAAGTCTTTTATTCGTTAGTATCTAAATGATTAAAGAACATACCTATGTCAATAAGTCCACATAAACCTATTAAAATATAAATTATTCTTACAATTATAGAACCTTCTTCAAAAAGAGTAGTAACTAGATTAAAATCAAATAAACCGATTAATCCCCAGTTTAAAGCGCCTAAGACCGTAAAGAATAAACATATCTTATAAATAATTTCCATAAACACTCTCCTTACTAAAAGTAGTATGAACGATATTTTTAGAATTATACATTCATATTTTAAATAATTATAAATATAGTTAATTAGAAAAGGAAAGTGGTTTAAATGAAAAAAGTTTTAATCTTATTATTAGTAGTTAGTTTATTTATAACGGGATGTGGGAAAAAGAATCCTAAAAATATTATAAATGATTTTGCTAGTAAAGTAAGTAATATTAAAAGTTATAGTTTAAAAGGAAATATGGAAATATATGATGATGAAGAAACATTTACATATAGTATAGAAGCAGATTATATGAAAGATAATTTTTATAAAGTAGTAATGGTAAATCAGACTAATAATCATGAACAAGTATTACTTAAGAATAATGATGCTGTTTATGTTATAACACCAAGTTTAAATAAAAGTTTTAAATTTCAAAGTGAATGGCCTGATAATTCTAGTCAAAGTTATTTATTAAAAGCTATAACTAATGATTTAAAAAATGATCAAAATAGTAGTTTAGAAGAAGTAGATGATGATTATGTTATAAAATCTAGTGTAAATTATCCTAATAATCCAGAATTAAAATATCAAAAAGTTACTTTAGATAAAGATGGTAATTTAAAGAAGAATGAAGTATATGATGACCAAGATAAATTGAAAATGAAAGTTACGTTTACTGATATTAGTTATGATGCTTCTTTAAGTGAAGATGATTTTAAATTAGAAGAATATATAAAAGAAGAACCTAAAGAAGATACAACTAAAACAGAAGATAAGACTAAAGAAACTTGTGCAGATAGTAATTGTAAAGAAGAAGAAAAAGCTAATTGTGAAGGAGATAGTTGTGAAACTGGTTTATTAGAAAATATTATGTATCCATTATATATACCTAGTAATACTTATTTATCAACTTCTGATAAAGTAAATACTGATAATGGTAATAGAGTAATATTAACATTTGGTGGAGAGAAAAACTTTGTATTAGTTGAAGAAAAAGCAAGTGTAGCAGAAGAATTTGAAATAATACCAGTTTATGGTGACCCATTAATTGTAAATGATACATATGGGGCTTTGGGGGCTAATAGTCTTACTTGGACTAAAGATAATATAAGCTATTATTTAGCAGGTAATGATTTAACAACTAATGAATTAATATCAATAGGAAAAAGTATAAGAGGAGAAGATATAACAGTTAGTAAAGAGAAATAATCTTCTCTCTTTTGTTTTGTTATGTTAGAATAAACGCAAGAAAAGATGAAAATTATGATAATATAGAAATCGTGATGAATTAACAATTGATAATGATAATACCGTAATTAATAGTCCTAGAGTATTTCTTCATTATAAAAGAAATGATAATGGCAATTTTGATATTGTTTATACTAAAAATAATATTGGTGCGAAGTCTTGTTGTAATAATAAAATATGGGTGTTATTAAATCATGATAAAGATACTATTTATAATGTTTCAAATGGAAAAAAATTAGAATTAGATTCAGTAATTGATATTTATGAAGTAAAAAATAATCAAAAGAAAGATTCTTATGTATGTATTGTAAATGAAGTAATATGTGAAAATAATATAATTGATACATTAGGTATTGTTATTAATCCTAATACTTTAAATCCCCTTTTTATTTATAGTGTTAATAATAATGTTACAGAACCTGTTATAACTTCTAATGAAGCTAAAAAGATATTTGGATGTTCAGTATCTACTAATTTTCGATTAAAATATACAATTGAAAAAATAATTGAAAAAGAATTAAATAATAGTAAATCTTTTAATGAACGTTGTGAAATATTAGAAAAAGTTATTAAAAAACAAAGTAGGTAAGTTGCAATTCCTACTTGTTTTTTGTATAATGAGGTTGGTGATTTTAATGCAAAAAGGAAAATATAATTATCAAACAGAAGAACAAAAAGAAATGCAAAAATTTTTTATTGTATTAGTAATATTAGTATTAATTATATTAGGAGTATATTTATGTAGTAAAGTATTTATTAAGCCTGATATAAAAGAATATGAATATACTATTGGTGAAGTAAATAATGAGGCTATAAGTGTTGGAACTTTATTTAGTAAGAAAGATAGTTCTTATTATGTTTTAGCGTATGATTTTAATAGTAAAAATGCTAATAATTATAGAAATTATGCAGAATATTATAATAATTTTAGTACTAAAGGAATTAAAATTTATTATTTAGATTTAAGTACAGTATTTAATAAAACTTATTATGTAAGTGAAAATAGTAATCCAAAAGCTACTAAAATTAAAGACTTAAAGATGATAGATGGAACATTATTGTTAATTAAAGATAAAAAAATTAATAAATATATTGAAGGAATTGATGAAATATCAAAAGAATTAAAAATAGAAAATATAACAAAATAGTGTAAGTAAAAAACTTACATTTTTTTTTAAACTACTTGACATGGGGGGGGGGTAAGTGCTAATATATATAAAGATAGAAGGTGTCTTTATATATGGAAAAGAAAAGAATAGTAAGAAATATAATATTAGTAGTAATAACAGCATTAATAGTAAGTTTAACAGCAACATTTGCATTTTGGAAAAAAGAAGTAGATCAAGTAGAAAGTAATTTTGTCAAAAGTTTATGTATGGATGTAAGTTTAATAAATGAAGAAGATGATATTTTATTAGAAGATGCATATCCAATAAGTGATGAAGAAGGACTAAGTTTAAAACCATATAAATTTACAATAAAAAATAATTGTGAAACAACAGCAAAATACAATATAAATTTTGAATTATTAAATAGTACAACCTTAAGTGATGAATATGTAGCTATAAGTTTAAATGGAGTAAAAAATGGCATATTAAATGAATTAGATAAAACAAGTACAACAATAGAAAATGCTTTAAGTAGTGAATCAGGATATAGTCTAGAAGAAGGAACATTAAATGGTGGAGAAGAAAAGAATTTTGAACTAAGACTATGGATGGATAAAAGTGTAACAGCAGAAGATGAAGAATCAATGGAAAAAACATTAGAAGGAAAAATAACCTTAATAGCAGATTATATCCCTCAAATAGAAATAAATAATACTTTAACAGAATGGGGACTTAAAGACACTATAAGTATTCATGGATATAGTAGTTATCATAAAATAGTAGCATATAGTATAAGTGAAGAAAAAGATACGTTTAATTGGAAAGATATAGAAGGTAAAAAAGAAATAAAAATTGAAGAAGAAATAGATCATAATGGCAAATATTATGTAAGTATCAAAGATGAAGTAGATGGAGTAACAACCAAAGAAATAACAATAGATAAAGTAGATAATGCTTTACCAGAAGTTTTAGAAAAAAATATAAATAGTGAATGGTTACAAAGTAAAGAATTAAGTGTCAAAGCAATAGATAAAGAAAGTGGAATAGTAGGATATCAAATAACAAAGAGTTTTGAACCAGAGAAAGAGTGGAATGAAATAGAAGCAACAACAGAAGAACAAACATTTACGAAAGAAATAACAGAAAATGGTGAATGGTATATTCATATCAAAGATAAAGTAGGAAATGTAAAAACAGATAGTATCAATGTAGATAGTATAGATGATGAAGGACCAACAATAACACTAGAAAATGCAAATGATGGAGTATGGACCAAAGAAGATGTAAATGTTATATTAAATATCAATGAAGAAGGAAGTGGAATAGATTATTGTGAAGAATCAACAGATGATAGTGAATACACAAGAATAGATAAAGAAGCAAGTAATAGTCTAACATTAACATATACAGGAAATCATAACGAAACAAGATATTATAGATGTTATGATAAAGTAGGAAATATTGGAAATACCATAAATACAACTTTAAAGATAGATCAAGAATTACCAACAATTGAAAGTGTAATAAAAGATATTGATACAATGACAAATCAAAGTGTAACAGTAACAATAAAAGCAAGTGATGATGTAGAATTAGATAGTAAACCATATAGCTTTGATGAAGGAATAAGTTGGATAGAAGAAAACTATAAAGAATATCAATATAATGATACAAATATCAACATCCAAGTAAAAGACCATGTAGGAAATATCACAACATATGATAAAGAAATAAAAGTAGATAACATTGATAAACAAGGACCAACCATAAGTAATGTTGAAACAACACCACAAGGTTGGACAAATACATCAGTAACAATAAAAGTAACAGCAAGTGATGATGTAAAACTAGCAAGTGAAGCCTATAGTTTTGATGATGGATTACATTATCAAGAAAGTAATGAAATGACGTATGAAAATAATAAAAGTGGAATAAAAATCAAAGTCAAAGATGATGTAGGAAATGAGACAAGTTATGATGAAGAAATAAATATCACAAATATCGATCATACAGAACCAAGTATAAGTGGAGTAAGTAAAAGTGAAAGTAATTGGACAAGTGAAAGTGTAACTCTAACTATTAATGGAGCAGAAGACTTAGGAGGAAGTGGCCTACATGATAAAGATAGATATAGTTTTGATGGAGGAGTTAATTGGCAATTAGGAAACACAAAAGAATATAAAGCTAATGAAAGTAATATTGTAATCAAAGTACAAGATAATGCCGGAAATATTTATACATATGAAGAAGTTCAAAGTATTACCAATATCGATACAGATGGACCAGATATCAAAAGTATGAATGTAAGTAGTGAATGGGAACAAACAAATGAAATAAGTGCAACCGTAATAGATAAAGATAGTGGAATAGCAGGATATGAATATAGTACAAGTGAGACAATAAATGAAGGAAATTTAACAAAACAAGATAATTTAACCGAAGAACAAACATATAAGAAAAGTGTCGATGTAAATACTAAATGGTATATACATGTTAAAGATCAAGTAGGAAATGTAAGTAGTAGAGATATTACAGTCGAAAAAGTAGATAAAGATGCACCAACAATAGAAGTAGTAAATGAAAAAACAGGATGGACAAATGAAGATGTAACAGTAAAAATAAATATCAGTAATATATCAAGTGGAAGTGCCTTTGATTATTGTGAAGAAAGTACAAATGATAGTGAATATACAAGAATGACAGAAAGTTTAAGTGATAATACAATATCAAAAACATATACTGGGAATCATAATGAAACAAGATATTATAGGTGTTTCGATAAAGCAAAAAATAGAAGTTTAACAAAAAGTACAACCTTAAAAATAGATCAAAGTTTACCAAGTATAAGTGGAGTAAAGAAAAGTAATGAAAGTTGGACTAATCAATCAGTTACATTAACAATCGAAGGAGCAGAAGACGCCGGAGGAAGTAATTTACATGATACAAATAGATATAGTTTTGATGGAGGAGTAACTTGGCAATTAGAAAACTACAAAGAATATAAAGCTAATGAAAGTAATATTGTAATCAAAGTTCAAGATAATGCAGGAAACATCTATGAATATCCAACCAAACAAGAAATAACAAATATAGAAAAAGAATTACCAAGTATAACAGGAGTAAAAAAGAGTCCTGATAGTTGGACAAATGGAAGTGTAACTCTAACAATAGAAGGAGCAAGTGATTCTGGAGGAAGTGGTTTACATGATACAGCAGCCTATAGTTTTAATAATGGAATAGACTGGCAAGCAAGTGCTTCAAAAGAATACTTATCAAATGAAAGTGATATAGTAATAAAAGTAAGAGATAATGCCGGGAATATTTATACTTATCAAACAGTTCAAAGTATAACCAACATAGAAAAAGAACCACCAAGTATGACTGGAGTAAGTAAAAGTACTGATGGTTGGACAAATGGAAATGTAGCTCTAACAATCGAAGGAGCAACAGACACAGGAGGAAGTGGCTTACATGATAGTAAAAGATATAGTTTTGATAATGGAGTAAATTGGCAACTAGGAAATACCAAAGAATATCAATATAATGAAAGTAACATTATAATTAAAGTCCAAGATAATGCAGGAAATATTTATGAATATCCAACAGCTCAAAGTGTAACCAATATAGATAAAGAACCACCAAGTGTACCAGAAGTAAATTTAAATGGCTATGTAAGTGGAACAGAAACGTATGATGATATTCAAATAACCTTAAGCTCAACCGATAATCAAAGTGTAGCATATTATGAATATTCAATAGATAAGAGTAGTACAACAAGAGTACCAAATAATCCATGGACCATAAGTGAAGAATTAAATGCCACATATTACTTTAGAGCAGTAGATCATGTAGGAAATCCAAGTGGATGGACAGGAGCATATACAATAAATAAGAAAAAAGGAACCCCAATAGTAGATTACTTTAAAAACTTAGCAAAAACAGATACAACAAATTTAAAAACTGATAATACAAATGAAGCAAATATCAGATATGTAGGAGCAACTAAAACTGTAAATAACTATATAGATATAGGAGATAAAGACAGTGATGGTAATCCAATTTTATGGAGAATAATTGGAGTCATGAATAATATAACAAATTTAGATAATGGTGGACAACAAGAGAGTTTAGTAAAAATAATAAGAGCAGACAGTATCGGAAGTTATAGTTGGGATAGTAGTGCATCAGGAATAAATAACGGTTGGGGAATAAATGAATGGAGTCAAGCAGATGTAATGAAACTATTAAATCCAAATACAGTATATAGTGGAACACCAACAAACGGAGGAAGTTTGTATTGGAATAGAGGAAGTGGAAGTTGCTATAATGCTTCTATGGAAAGAAATACAACATGTAACTTTACAAGTAGTGGAATAAGTGACGAAGCAAAGAACAAGATAGCGAAAGTAAGATGGAATACAGGGACCTTTGCAACTTATAATACAAGTGAATGGACAGCAAAAGCAACATATGAAGCAGAAAGAGGAAGTCATAATGGAAAAGAATTATGTGTAAGTAATGGAGGTGGAAATAGTTGTAATGATGAAGTAGAAAGAACAACAACATGGGATGGATATATAGGGTTAATGTATCCAAGTGATTTTGGTTACGCAGTAGGAGGAGAAGTAAGAGAAACATGTTTAGGAAAAAGTATGTATAACTATAGTAGTGGAAGTTGTAACACAAATGATTGGTTAAAACCAAAAAGTGCTACATGGACAATCACACCATTGCCGAATTCTTCTATTGCTTACAATGTGTCCGATGTGTTTTCGTCTGGCTATGTCGGCGACTACAGTGCGTACTATGCGCTCGGGGTTCAGCCAGTCGTATATCTATCATCATCTGTTAAAATAATAGATGGTAATGGAGAAATAGGGACGCCATTTATTGCCCAATAAGTATGCTATTAAGTATAAGATTGATGTCAATTGTTTGACATTAATCTTTCTTTTTTTCTTTAAATGCGTTATGATTAATAGAGAATAGGAATGATTTGATGAAGAATAAATTTGGTTTAAGTATTAAAGAAATAATTGTTATTGTATTAGTTACTGCTATTACTACTAGTTTAACTACTGGGATAATAATATATAATAATAATGTTTTAGAAAATGGTGCCGTTAATATTAATAAAGATAAAGATTTAAAAGAATTTTTAAAAGTATATGCTAATTTAAATAAAGATTATTATGAAGATATAGATAAAGGTAAAATGCTTGATTCTGCTATTGCAGCGATGGTTGATTATTTAGGGGAAGATTATTCTACTTATTTAGATAAAGATGAAACTGATAGTTTAGAAAAAGAACTTAGTGGAACTTATAAGGGGATTGGAATATCTGTTATAAATAATAATCGTATATATAAAGTATATTCTGATACTCCTGCTTCTAGAGTTGATTTGCAAGTAGATGATATTATTATTAATGTTAATGGTAAAGATGTTGTAGAAGATAATATTGCTAATATGATTTTAAAAGATGGTAGTGAAAATACTTTAATTGTTAAAAGAGGTGAAGAAACTCACGAAGTTAAAGTTAAAGCTGAAGAAATAAATTCACCATTAACTAGAGAAATTATTGATAATATAGGTTATATAGAAGTACCAGTTTTCTCATATAAAGTTGCTGAAGAATTTCGTAAAGCTTTAGAAGAAATTGAAAGTAAAGGTATTGATTCTTTAATTATTGATTTACGTTCTGATACAGGTGGTTTTTTATCAGGAGCTAGTGAAATAGCGTCTATGTTCTTAGAAAAAGATAAAGTTATTTATTCATTAGAAGAAAAGAATAAAAAACAAACTATTAAAGATGAAACTGATGAAAAAAGAGATTATAAGATTGTAGTATTAATTAATGGTTCTACTGCAAGTGCTAGTGAAGTATTAGCCTCTGCTTTAAAAGAAAGTTATGGAGCTACTTTGATTGGATCATCTACTTTTGGTAAAGGAAAAGTACAACAAACTAAAACATTAGATGATGGTAGTATGGTTAAATATACAACTGCTAGATGGTATACTCCTAGTGGAGAATGTATTGATGAAGTTGGGTTATTTCCAGATTATGCTGTAAAACTTGAAGAAGATGAAGAAGGACATTATATTGATACTCAATTAAATAAAGCTATAGAAGTTTTAAAATAACTTCTTTTTTTAATAAAATTTTTGTATAATAGAGATTAGAGAAGAGGAAAATATGATAAAAGTAGGCGATAAATTAAAAATAGAATGTTATAAACATAATGGTTATTTAGAACAAACTAGTGAAGAAGCAACAGTGTTAGAAATAGGTGAAGATTATTTAATTGTTGCTAATGATAAAACTAAATTAACTGAACATGATGGAAGTAGTTATCGAACTAATGAACCAGCTGTCTTGTTCTTCTTTAAAAATCATTGGTTTAATATCATTGGTCAACTTAAAAATAGTGGTTTATTTTATTATTGTAATATAGCTACTCCTTATTTAATAGATGGAAGAACCATTAAATATATTGATTATGATTTAGATTTAAGAGTATTTCCTGATGGAAGTTTTAGAGTATTAGATCGTAATGAATATAAATATCATAAAAAAAGAATGCATTATAGTGAAGAATTAAGTGAGATAGTAGAAAAAGAATTATCTAATTTAATTGAATTAAAAAAGAATGGGTTTAAACCTTTTTTAAAAGATGAAGTTTTAAAATATTATGAAAAGTTTAAGAATTTAAGTTAAAGTACTTGTAATTTAGAGTTTGTTATGATAAATTATCATTAACAAACACGAAAGTGTTTTTTAATTTGAGGTGAATTATGAGAAAGAATGTAAAAGAAAAGAAAAGTAAAAAAGAAAAGAAAGAAAAAAAGACTAAACAACCAGGTTATTTTAAACAAGTTAGAAGTGAGATGAAACAAGTTGTTTTTCCTAATAAAAAAGAAGTATTTAAATACACTGTTGCAACTATTGTAATTGTGTTATTAATGATTGGTTTCTTTGAATTAGTTAGTTTTGTTTTATCGGTAATAAAGGGGGCTTTATAATGGAAAAATTATGGTATGTTGTTAACACTTATAGTGGACATGAAGAAAGTGTTAAAGAAAAATTATTAATGCGTGCTGAATCAATGGGCTTTCAAGATTATATCTTTAGAGTAATTGTTCCTGAGACAACGGAAATTGAAGTTAAAGATGGGGTTAAAAAAGAAAAGAAGAAAAAGATGTTTCCTGGTTATGTTTTAGTGGAAATGATTATGAGTGATGAAGCTTGGTATATTGTTCGTAATACTCCAGGAGTTACAGGGTTTATTGGTTCTAGTGGAAAAGGAGCTAAACCAACACCACTTCTTCCTCAAGAAATTGACCGTATTTTAGTTAATATGGGCTTAAGTAGAATGGATATTGAATCAGAAATGGCTATTGGGGATAAAGTTAATATTGTTGATGGACCATTTAAGGGTATGTCTGGTGAAGTATCTAATATTGATTTAGAAAATAATCGTTTAGTTGTTAATATTGATTTATTTGGTCAAGAAACATCTGTTGAAGTTGAATTATTTCAAGTTAGTAAAAATTAAAACATCCGTTTTGGATGTTTTTTAATATAATTCATTACATTCGCCACTTTTTGGTTTATAAAAACAATGATTTTTATATTTTCCAGCTAGAGGTTGGGAATACCAAGTAGACCCACATGAAGAATTTGCTGGTGGTGCATAAAACCATAAAGCATGAGTTGCTGGATAATAATATTCACCTCTTAAAATTCTTTCAGCTAAATTTTTTTCTAATGTTGTTGGGCTTGCTTGAAATAGGGAACTATTTGTGCCTACAAATTGGTTTGGTTGATAAATAACATCAGTTAGGGTATCAACATTTTTAAAAGTATAACAGTTTGCTATAACTCTATTTACGACAACATTCCCGACCATTAGCATGCCAAGGTCTCCTTCAGCTAGTGCTTCAGCCCGCATTATTCTCGCTAGTAAATCTGCTTCTTTTGATGTATAACTTATTAACATAACATCACCTAAAATAGTTTATGTTTAAATTTTATTAGTGTACTTAGCTATTTCTTTAATTTTAGTAGCATCTAATATTAATTCATTATATTTAGAATGATAATTATTTTCCCTTTGATCTATTAATTGTTTTGGGGTTATTAACTTTGTTGCTCCATTATAAGAATTAATATATTTATCATTTATTTTGCCAATTGTATATTCGTTTTTTTTATCTTCAAAAATAGTTGCTCCATCTTTATTTAAAGCCCCGATGATAGCCTCATAAGTTATTTCATAGATCGTGCCATTATCTAAATTGCAAAAAGCATTTATTTTATCTTTTTTAGAAATCGTTGCAAAAACAATACCTCTTTTATTCTTTTCAAATGAGTATTTATTCCAAGAAATAACTAAATATTCATTAGTATTTAATTCATAGTCCCAAATCTTTTTAGCAATTTTTAATAAGTTATCTTCATTATGTTGATAATCTTTTATATTTTCAAAATCTTCTTTACTTAAAATATCTTGATAATCATTTAAACAACTTTTACAAAATAATAAAGTTTGTTTTAATCTTAAATCATTTATTTTCATTTTGAATATCCATATCTTGAGGCATTATAAATCTTGGTTGATTATTATTTTGTTTTTCAACTTTTTCTTTTTTTACTTTTTTTTCTTTATTTCCTCTTTTAGCTATTAATACTAAAATCCTATTTATTATTATTAATAATATAATTAAAACTCCTAAACCAATAGCCACAATATTTTTAATATTATAAATTTCAAATTCAAATTCAATTGGGTCTGTCGTTTTAGTCATATCCCATATTAATTGTTTACCTTTATTATCTATGTTAGTTGCATTATTTTTTAAAGCTTTATATGGTAAAGAAACTTTAAAGATAATATCAAATATATCTAAACTATATGAAGTATTAGTATTATTTTCAATGCTATTTAAATCATATTTAGCAATATATTTATTTTTGATAAAGCCTTTTTCTACTTTAAAAATATAAGCAGTTGATAATGGATCATTTATAACACTACTTAAATCATAATCAATATCTTCTGTTGAACTTAAATAATCTATACTATCAAATTTTTTAGTAATTATATTGCCTATTTGATTATTATCTTCATATTTTTTTATTTCAAAGCCTTGATTAATTAATTCTTCTTTTTGTTTATCATCTAATAATTCATCTTGATAAATTTCATTACTTTCTAACAAATTTTTATCTACTGCCATGATAATTTCAAAATCCATTTTTTTGTCCATTGATATTTTCATGTTAGTTTCAACTTTAACACAACCAGATACAATAATTACTGTAAATAATAATACTATTAGTTTTTTTAAATTTTTCATATTTCCAATCATTCCTTTCCGCTTCACTTCGTTTGCTTAAGCCACAAACGAACATGAAAATACATTTAAA
>CANQIN010000030.1 GCA_947623995.1 uncultured Bacilli bacterium
CAACATCATCAATATTAGTATTTAAATTGGCAGGCCAACCACCTCTTACAACTAATTTTGCTAAAAGAGTTAAATCTTAAAGCCATTTAATTCACCCTTTTTCTTATTTACATTATAATATATTATCTTTATTTGTTAAGATCTATTGTACACATTTCAGTAGATTTACTATACACTTTTCAGTAAAAAAAGAAGATGTTAATCTTACAATGCTTTTTGTAATTTTAATACTTCTTGCTCAGTTAAACCTGTAGTTTTACATATAATATTAAAATCAATATTTTCATTTAACAAATTTTTAGCAATATTTTTTTGACCTTGTTCCAAACCTTCTTTTTTGCCTTGTTCTAAACCTTCTTTTTTGCCTTCATAACGATTTTCTCTAGCCTTCCATAATTCTCGGTCAAATAACTCTATTGTTTCTTTATCATTTAAAAATTCATCTACACATTGTTCTATACTCATTAGTACTTCATCTCCTTTCGCTATTTTTTTCATTTCTCTTAAACTTGTTGCATTAAACAATTTAAAACATTTAATTAGCCTATCACTTACACCTACATTGTAATCTTCTTCCTTTATTTTGTCAAGACATACCACAAAGATATTAAAGTCATCTCCAAATGTATGTGGCTTTCCTGTTTTATAACTTAATATCCCATACCGATTTATTAAATCATCTTCTAGAATTTCACATTTTTTACAAAGATTTATTTGGATAACCGGTTTAGGATGATACTTTTTCCCACGTTTTATTTGAGTTCCATAAAGCCTCGTAACATATTGCTTGCTTTTCTCAACATTTACTAAATTAAAATTAGAATACATTTCTATATTTACGAGCAAATTTTTTAATATCACAGTTATATCACTTATCAATTTTTTATCATGATATTCTGTACTATTAATCACATATTGATATCTAATCTTGCCTTTAAGATTTTCTTCTAAGTTTAAGAATTCTTTAATAAAATCAAGGGCATATTCCTTATTGCTAAAAACGTGATTAAAAACAATATCATCAGTTAAAGGTTTAAAAAATTTTGTCATGTCCAATCCCCCAATAAATTTTTAGAAAGAGATGAAATGAATAGTTCTTAAATTAAAAATTTTTTCTAAAAATAGAGTTCATCTCTTTCTTAAGTTTGATATTATAAACCAATCATCACGCATTTTTTGTCGAATTAAAAAAATATTTACCATCATATTAGACCACCATTAAATTTAAAAAAGAAAGTATTAAAAAATCAATACTTTCTTGGATATTACTTTTCAATCTTATTAATACCATCCTATATTAAATCAGATCAAAATAGTAAAATGTGCACGAGTAATACCCGTGTGCACATTATTATTATATTTATTTATTAAATTTTTATTGTTCCTTTTTCTGGTAACGTTCTAATTCTTCACTATTAATAGCTAAACTAATAGCTACAACATTAGCAAGTAAATAAAGCCAAATCATTAACACCACAAAATGAGCAAGACCTCCATATAAAATATCATAATGAGCAAAATGGTTAACAAAGAAACTATATAACCAAGTAGCAAGTCCAAATCCAATTGTTGTAAATAAAGCTCCCTTAGTTGTATATGATGATGGTATATATTGATCAGGTGCCATTGAATAAATTATTTTTATTAAGAAAAAGGTAAAGAACCAAGATATAGGTCCTTGAGCTACTCTAATAAAAGTAATTATAATATTTGTAACATTACTATTCATATTAACAAATTTAACTAATTCAATAAATTTATCACCAAAAGCTGGTATTAATAATAAAAATATTAACAAGATAACTAATATTAATATCATAAAAATACTTTTTACTTTTCTTTTAATAAAACTAGTATTTTTAACATGATATAATTGATTACTTGTTATAATAATTGAACTAGCCCCCGTAGAAGCAGTATAAAAAGAAATTAATAAAGTTATAAAAAATGCTGGTGTCATACTTATTTCCCTTACCATGGGCACTATTAAATTAGCAATTTCTCCCCCAAAAGCTTTACTAACAAAATTATTTATAAAATCATATGAAACATGAAATAAAGATGTTCCATATGCAATTAAAGAAATAGTAGGTACAATAGCAAGTAAAAAAAAGAAAGCAAGTTGTCCTGGTAATACCAACATCTCTGGTTTACTCATTACTTTCCATAATCTTTTAACAACACTTTTTACTTTCTTTATTATCTTCATTATTTTTCTTCTTTCCGTTCATTTTTTTGACTTTTAATATCTTCTACACATTCATTAATAGCATCACTAATATCTTTTAAATCATCTAAAATCATACTATATCCTACAAATATACCATACTCATAAGGTAAATTTTTAAATTCTTTATTTAATTTATGAATATAACTTGTAATTTGTTTTTGATTATAACCAATACTATATATCATAAATTCAGTACCATCAGTTCTAATAATATCAGTATTATCTAATTGATTTCTAATTAATATATTAGCAACACCTTGTATTTGTTTATCTCCTTCTTCATATCCTAAAGTATCATTAATTTCTTGTAATTTATTTAAATCTAACATAATAACACATTGAGGATAAATTGTATTCTTATTCCAAGAATCAATATTTTCATTTAAATAATTACGATTCTTTAAAGAAGTTAATTGATCTATATACTTTAATTTATCATCTTTCTTTATCTTCTTAGCTATTCTTACTTTTTTACTATTATGTAATATTAATATTAATATTAAACCAATAACTAATATTAAATAGAAAGAATATTCAGCTAAAGTACTAATAACATTACCCTGTTTTTCCGTTTCTTTATTATGATAAAAACCTACTTCTTTAATAGTATTATTATCTAAATAATTAATATATTTAGTTAATAATCTATTAAAATTATCACTATTTAAAGATCCTAAAGAATAATTAATATTAGTACTATTTTCATATATTTTCTTAAACTTTCTTAAATCTCCTTTACTATGATAATTACCTAAATTTTCATCTATAATTATAATACTATCTTTCTTTTTAGTAATTTTTTTCCAATCTTTTTCTTTATTATAAGTCTTAATATTTAAAATATTACTTTTACTTAATTCATTATATAATAAAGTATTTTCTTCTACATAAACATCTTTACCCTTTAAACTATCTAATGAACTTATAACCATATCACTATTTTCATAAACAAATACTTGATATCCTAAATTAATATTTAATGGTATATAATTTATATTATTATTACTATTATAATAATTCATAAATAAACTTACATCATTACTATTAATCTTTTTATTTAATTTTTTATAATTTTTATATTTAGAATATGCTATATCAATACCTGAAAAATCACTAAATGCTTTAAGATAATCAGTTACTATTCCTCCAACATTTCCACTTAATAATATTTCATATGGACTATTATTTACTAATCCATAACTAATATCTCTACTTTGCATATCTACTAAATCTTTATCTTCAATTTTTAATTCTTTAAGAAATTCATTTTGTTCTTCTTGTGACATATATTCTTTCATATCTTCTTTTTGCCATTTGACAAAAAATTTTTTCATAATACTTTTAAGTCTAGAATCTTCTACATCATTCATGTAATAATAATATGGTATATCACTAAAATGATAATTTATAAAATAATTTTTTTGTAAAATGAGATCTAAATATTCAATTCTAGGTACTACTATAGCAGAAACTTCATTATTATCTAAAGCTTTAATTAATTCATCTTTATTACTATATGTTTTACTTAAAATATTAAGATTATTAAAATATTTATTTAAATAAGTAGCATTATTATTTAAAATGCCAACTGTTTTATTATCTAATTTTTTATATGAAGGCACAACTTCTCTTTCTTTAGCAAGATAAACATAATGATCTTGATAAAATTCTAAAGAACCTTCTGGCAAATTATTAGAAACACCAAACAATGCTCCTGAAGCAACTTCATCACTTTTATAGGTAATATTATTTAATGATAAATTATATTTTTCTTGAAAATCTTTTATAAATGTATAGAATAATCCTTTACCATTATTTCCAAAAAGATTTTCATCATTTACAACATGTATATTAATAACTTTATTAGCAGATTCAGTAATCCATTCTTTTTCATATTGATTTAAACTATTATTATTTCTAAAAAGAAAATAACTACCTATTCCTAAACAACAAATTAAGATAATACTAATAATTATAACTTTCTTTTTCATAAATTACTCCTTGTCTTTTATAGGGGTATTATTATTCCAAATCAACATACTACGATTAATATTTTTAGCCCCCATTAAAGTAAAGCCTGCCACTGCCTCAGTAGATTCTTGAACAATAGTATATTCTAAATCATATTTACTTTGATAATCGGCACTGATAACTTCAATCGATTTAGCAGCTACACCTTTAGCAGTATCTAAGCTAGCTTTATCATTAAACAAAATTCTTATATATATAATTTTCCCTTTAACATTAACAGAAACATCACTAACAATATCATTTTCTTTAATTGTATTTATTAAAGTTAACTGATCTTCTTCTTTAAAAGGCATATCTTTAATATCATCTAAACGGTCTCCATAACTAGATGTATTGCCTCCGAAAAAGTATTTTACCACAACAACACCCATTATGCAAAAACAAGTAATAACAATTAAAACTAACACTATTAATACACGATTACGATTCCATATATCTTTAATCTTTTTCATTTCACACCTCTTTTAGTATTTATTATTATATCGTATTTAAATCTTTTTTTAAAGTAGTATTGCTAAATTTAAGAATAAAAATGATTGACAAAGTATAGAATAAAGTATAGAATAAAGTATAGAATAAAAGTTTGAGGTGAAAAAGATGAATTTAGGTTTAGAGTCTGAAAAATTAGAATTTAAAAAAAGTACTAGCGAACTTATTGAAGGCGTTATATCACTTTCAGCGATGTTAAATAAACATGGGGAAGGCACAGTATATTTTGGCGTAAAAAATAATGGTGATATAATTGGTCAAAAAGATTTAAATGAGAATACTTTAAGAGATGTATCAAGAAAAATAGCAGAAGGAATAAATCCGCAAATAATTCCTACTATTTCCTTAGAATTAATTGATAATAAAAAAATCATTAAAGTATATGCTAAAGGAAATAATATTCCTTATTCAGCTTTTGGAAAATACTATAGTCGTTCTTATGATGAAGATAAACAACTATCCACTCATATGTTAAAAGCTTTAATAAATAAAGATGGTGAACCTGACTATATTGTTAAAAAAAAGGCTTCTAATCAAGAATTATCTTTTAAAATGCTAAAAGGTTTATATATTTCAAATAATATCAAAATAAATAATGAAAATTTTGAAAAAAATTTAGAACTTTTAAATGACGATAATGAATATAATTTTATGGCTGAATTACTAGCAGACGTAAATAATATTTCTATAAAAGTAGTAACATTTGCTGGTAATGATAAAACGGTTATGATAAAAAGAACTGAATATGGGGGAAAATGTTTACTACTAGCCGTTAATAATGTTCTAGAATATATGGAAAGTATTAATGAAACTAAAGTAAAAGTTGGTGGTATAAAAAGAATTGAAGAAAATTTTTTTGATTTTAGTTCTTTTAAAGAAGCTTGGCTTAACGCCTGTGTTCACTCAAAATGGTCAGAAGAAATTGCTCCAACAGTTTATATTTATGATAATCGCATTGAAATTGTTTCTAATGGTGGACTTCCATCTTCACTAACCATTGATGATTTTTATAAAGGCATATCTAAACCAGTTAATAAAAAATTATTAAAAATATTTAGCGATTTAAACTATATTGACCAAACGGGACATGGAGTTCCTCTAATAGTTAAAAATTATGGCAAAAATGCTTTTTACATCAGTGATAATACAATTATTGTAACAATTCCTTTAAATAAAACATTATTAGAAAATTATAATGAATATGATGATTTAAATAATTCAGAAGCTAATATATTAAAGATTATTAAAAATAATCCGAAATCTAAAACAAAAGATTTTATGTCTTTAACAAATTTCAGTGAACCATACATAAATAAAATTATTCACTCTTTAAAAACAAAACTTTATATAAGTAGAATAGGCGCCAAGAAAAACGGCTCTTGGAAAGTATTAAAATAAAAGATTTAGCGGTTACTTCTAAATCTTTCTTTTGGATCTAATATAGCTTTACGAAGACGAATATCACTAGGAGTTACCTCAACATATTCATCATCTTCAATAAACTCTAAAGCTTCTTCTAAAGTAAATTTACGAGGTTTAGTTAAGTTAATAGCTTCATCACTACCACTAGCTCTTGTATTAGTAAGATTTTTATTTTTACATGGATTAACATCTAAATCATTATCGCGATTATGAATACCAATAATCATCCCCACATAAACATCAGTAGCAGGTTCAATAATTAAAGTCCCACGTTCTTGTAGATTAAATAATGAATAACCTAAGGCTTTACCAGTTTCCATAGAAACTAAAACCCCATTTTTTCTTCTTTCAATAAAACCAACATAAGGTTTATAAGAATCAAAACTTCGAACCATAATTCCTTCACCCTTAGTATTAGTAATAAAAGCTGAACGATATCCAATTAAACCTCTTGTAGGAGCTAAAAACTCTAAATGAGAATAACCTTCATCAGTAGTACTTACAACTTCTAAACTAGCCTTACGTTCTTGTAAATCATTTATTACTGTACCTTGATATTCACTAGGGCAATTAATAATAACTCTTTCAAAAGGTTCACACTTAACCCCACCAATCTCTTCATATAAAACCTCAGGCTTTGAAACAGAAAGTTCATAACCTTCTCTACGCATATTCTCAAGTAAAATAGATAAATGAAGTTCGCCGCGACCACTTACCTTATAACCATCAGCATCAGGTAAAGCTTCAACAAGTAAACCAACATTAGTTTCAAGTTCTCTTTCTAATCTTTCTTTTAAATGTCTAGTAGTTAAAAACTTACCACTCTTACCCGCAAAAGGACTATTATTTACTAAAAAATTCATCGATAAAGTTGGCCGTTCAATCATAATTGGAGGCATCGCTTCAACATGATCTTTTTCACAAACCGTATCACCAATAGAAATAGTAGGACATCCAGCAAAAGTAACAATATCTCCAAAATAAGCAATAGGTTTTTCAACCCGCTTAACACCTTCAGTAACAAATAACTTACTAATCTTAAAACTAGATACTTTACCTTCACTATCTATAACACTAACAAACTCTCCATTTTTAATAGATCCTTTACTTACACGACCAATCCCTAATCTACCTAAAAAATTATCATAATCAAGATTGCTTACCTGTAATTGCAACCATTCGGTTTCATCACCCTTATACGGTTCAACTTGATTTAGAATAGTCTCTAACAATGGTGTAATATTATCTTCTAAATGTTCTGGATCTAAAGAACATTTTCCTTCTTTGGCAATTCCATAAATAATCGGAAAATCAAGTTGTTCATCACTAGCATTTAGTTCCATAAATAAATTAAAAGTCATATCAACTACTTCAGTAGGTCTTGCATCTTTCTTATCAATTTTATTAATAAATAAAATTGGTTTTAAATTTTGTTCTAAAGCTTTCTTTAAAACAAATCTTGTTTGAGGCATAGGACCTTCAGCAGAGTCAACAATCAAAACAACTGTATCAACAGTTCTAATAACTCTTTCTACTTCACTTGAAAAATCAGCATGACCTGGAGTATCAACGATATTTATTTTATAATCTTTATATTTAATTGAACAGTTTTTAGAATAAATAGTAATGCCTCTTTCTTTTTCAATCGCATCACTATCCATTACACAATCAACTACTTCTTCATGAGCCGAGAAAGCCCCATTTTGATTAAGTAAAGCATCAACTAAAGTAGATTTACCAGCATCAACATGCGCAACAACAGCTATATTAATAATTTTTTCCATAATAAAACATCCCCTTAAGAATACTCTCAAGATATTACAACAATTTTTGCATTTTGGCAAGAAAAAAATTATTAATTATACCAATTAACTAATTTTTATCAATTATTTTTATAGGATTATTAATTGATCCATAATCATTACTGCTATTATTTTCAATCAATAAATCATAATTTAAATATAGTACCGGTCTTATTGAGAAACTATTTGCAGCAAATCGATAATAATCAATTTTTGATAAATAATCAATATAAAAAAGGCGTGTTTTAGTATTTGGAAAGGAAGTCATTGTCCAAATATTAGAATTAGTATTCAACCATGTATTTTTGTAACATTCTATTTCATTATGACTATACATACTTTGTAATAAACAATTGTATCTACTTATAGTCATATTATTACCAATTGAAAAGCCAAAATCAGAAGGATATATTAAGCCAATTTTCCCAATCAGGACAATCTAAAATCGAATCATTATTACCTCCAAAACATTCACCACCATTTATACTATTCAAATAATTATTATTTAATACATTTTCTATATCTGCTTGGCTCCATTCATTAATACCATAACCATTATTTACTGTTTCAATTGAAGAATCCCAGCTATAATTTCCAATTGAATCTCTAATAATTTTTAAATAACTATTTTTTTGATTAGAACTATCTTCAATATTATTTATTAATCCTATTATTCGCCATTTTTCACAATTATTTCCAAATTCATCACAATTAAATTGAATATAATTGTTCGGATTACTACCAATATATCTTAAATTATTATCTTCTACACCATTTGCACTAGCATGGTCATAAGCCATATTTATATAATCATTATCCCCAAGTCTTGATACATAACATAATGCTGAATCATTTCCATATTTATTACATATTTCTATCGATTCTTTTTTTCTAAAATATAGACTGCATTTTGTCTTACCTTTACTTAAATTTTTAACAAGTGGTACCCAAGAATCATTATTCCAAAGTATATACGCACCATTATCACATTCTCCATAATCAAATACTAAGTTCTCATCATTATCTTTTTCAGGCATTTCATTTATTTTTTCATTTTCTTTATAAAATCTATATCTATATTTTTATCACTATTTCCATTTATTAATAATTTTTCATAGTTTGTAAATGTTAATATATTTAATACACTTATTAATATCACAATACTTATTAACATTATATTTAATTTTTTCTTCATCTTATAATCACTCTATTCTATAGAGTAATTATAACTCTTAAGCCCCCCCCCCTATGTTAACATTTAACTATTACTTTAAACCACTATTATTTTAAAATTAAATTTTTTTATTTATTATTGTTATTATTTGTTAATGAAATAGACTCTAAATCATTACCTATTTTTTTATTTTCAACCACAACCTCTTTTTTAATTTTATTACTATTATTAGAAGGTTTTAATTTTTTAAACCATTTTGGAAAAACATTTATAAAAATCATAACAGCTACTATAATATATACTACTTCAATTACAAATCCCCATATATTATAAGCTAAAGGAAAATTAATATTTTGAAGTAATGATTCCCCAATATTTCTAATAGCTATAAAAGGAATTTTAACTAAACTAATAAATACCAATAAAACTATTATATCTAATATAATTTTTAAATTAGCTTTTAAATCATTTTTACTCATAATATCCATTAAATGATTAAAAGCACTACCTAATTCACTAGCTTTTCTTTTAAAAAAATTCTCTTTTCTTAAAATAATTTCTGAATTAATATTATAACTTTTTAATATTTCTACAGCTTGATCTTTAGCACTTACTAAATTTAAATCTTCAAACTTTTTTCCATTATTCATATGCTGTTCTATAACATTTTTAATATTATTTATTTCTTTATCTACAATACTTCTATCTAGTACTTCTAAATAACTTTTAATTTCATTTAAATATTTATCCATTACTATCATTCCTTTCAATTTCTATCTTTTTATAACATAAAATTTCTTCTGTTTTAATTTTAGTAACTGTAATAATATTAGTTGTTTTCTTTTCATCTATTCTAATTTTTGCTACTCTTATTATATCATCTTTTTTACTAATAGTATTATTTTTTTCAACATCTATTATAAATAAAGGATTACCTTCTTTTAAAATTATTTTATCTTCATTAGTAATATCTATAGTTAATTTAGAAGGTACAAAATTAATTAATGAATCCTTTTTTAAATTAACTATATATATACATGGATTATTACTATCTAATCTAGGCATACAAGCCTTTTTTAAAGACGCTAGTAAAAGATTAGTAGTTAATATTTTATTACCTTCAAAAAACATTATCATATCACATGGCATTTTCATTTTTTCTAAAGTATTATATTTATTTATTTGTTCTTTAATAGATAATTCAAAATTTTTAAATGAACTAATATCAAAATCTTTAAATAATTTTATTTTAGCTAAAACATTATTTGGACTTGTAATAGTTTTATAATATTCTTTAATTATATAAGGATTATAACTATCAATAATATTACTAAAAAAAGTAATTAAATATAAATAATTTTTATCTTTATCATCTAATTTATCAAAATCATCTCTTAAGATTTTTATTCCTTGTTTTTCTTTAACATCAATATTATTCTTTAAATTTAAATTATCAAATTCTATCAAATAATCTCCAATTGTATTAAAATCTATTTCATTAATTAAATTATACTTTTCATTAATACTTTGAATTTCATTTTTCATAAAAGAACTTAAAGATATAATTTTATTTTTAGCATGTTTTATTTCTAAATCTTTTATTTTTTGTTCTAATTCTAATTTTTTCTTTTTCTTTAATTTAACTATATTATATTCATCATATAATTTAATTTCTTCTTTTAATTGCTCTATTTCAATTGGTATTTTTAACATAAAATATTTATTATTTATTAAACTATCTTCTAATTCTAAAGATTTTAAATAATTGATTAATTCAACAATAATTAATCTTAATTCTTCTTTAGCTTGACAATTATTTAATTTATTTTTTAATTTATTTATAATATCAATTTGTTTATTTTTAATATCATCTAATTGTCTAGGATTATAAACATTTATTAATTCATCTGGTGATTTTTTTTTCTTAGCTAATTCTTGTTTAGTCTTCAAATATTTTTCAGTTAATTTTTTAACATTTTCATAAGTTAGTAATGATAAATTCATTTTTTCTTTAATAACATTTATTAAAAGATTGGCACTTCGATAATATGGTTCATCTTCAAAACGATTAACAATTATATTTTCATCTAATAATTCAATATTATCTTCGAAATATGGTATTGCAAAAGGATTATTATAACTATCTAATTTTATAAGATTACAATGAGAATTTACATAAGAATAGTAATTTTTTAAAAACCATTCACTGGTTTGCAAATCAGGTGGAATAAAAACCCGATTTAATTGGCCATATATTTCATCTTTAAAAGTATAATATATTCCTAATTTATCTTTATCTTCATACAAAAAAGGTTCTTTTAAAAAACTATCAAAACCATACTTTTTAAATAATTTTAATAAATCTTTCTTATTCATTTTTTCAACCCTTATTCTAAAATCTATTATAACAAATTTTTTTATTATTGTGAATTTAATTATTAAGTGCTATATTAATATTAGAAAGAAGGTAGTTATGAAAGTTACAGTTATAAAGAAAAAGGAAGATAAAAATTTAAATTTAATTTCTAGTATTATTATGTTTATATTAGGTATTATACTGACACTTAATGCTAATCAACTTATCACAACAATATTTATTATTTTAGGTGTAATTGTAACAGCTTTTGGTATTATTAGATTAGGAACTTATTTTAAAGAGAAAAAACAATTTAATTTAGATAATAATGAAACTTTAGTTAGTGGAATACTTGGCATAGCAATTGGCTTGTTAACGATTTTATTGGCAAGTATTTTAAGTAATGCTATCCAAATAATATCAGGTATTTGGCTATTACTTGTTGGATTAAATAAATTAACAATTTATCTACAGTTTAAAACAAATCCAGTTGATTTAGTATTAGCAATAATTTTAATATTATTAGGTATTTATACAATATTATTCGCTAATGCCATATTAATAATAATTGGAATAGCACTAATAATAACATCTATTTATGACATAATTAATGAATTTAAAAAAAATAATTAATAATAAAGCTGATAAATAAAAGATATCAGTTTTTATTTTAGAATATTTTAAAAGGCTAAAACAATACGAAAACTGTAGTTGGTGAGCGTAGTACCGTACGCGTGAGTAAAATCGAACATGCCAGCACTAGACCCGAATCCAAAATCTCCGCCACGTATAAACCATGGTTGAGCTGAATAGACAATCCAAGCTTCATTGTTATACCAACTATCTATATTTCTTGATATAGTTAAATTCCTTATACTTTGAAATGGACCCATTTCTTTGGTTGCATCTCCTAAGAAACCTCGATTATATGTTACATAACTTGTACTGTAATCATATTTATCATAATATCTTTCATCGGTTGGTAATTCTATTCCCACAGTTACTTCTGAAATATTATGATTTATTTCTACTCCACTATCATTACATTCTGGACATGTTAATTTTCCTATAAATCCTGAATTATATGCATTATGCCGTCCTGATGATAATTTTCCAGTATGACCATCTCCTGTTGAATTGTCATCCATTCCAGCCATCATAGTTTCCCAAGATCCTCCACTCATGTCATATATTCCACTGTAATTTCCAGTTGTACTTGCTACCACACTTGCTTTATTAAAATAATTGGTGTTATACTCACCATCAGCTCCAGGTGATGATACACCTCCATATTCATTGCAAGCATCAGGTGTATTACTACATAACTCATTTGTTCCTGTATATCCTGTAGTTGGTTCACGTATTGCAGCATAACCTGTTAAATAATTGGAATTATTATTGATTCTTACACTTTCATGACTTCCATACACACTATGTTGTAAATAGGCTACGGCTCCCCATTCACTATTTTTCATCATATGACTTTTTAAAGACTCTTCATAATGTAATCCCACTATGTATGCTTTTGCTACTTGAATACTTCTCCATGAATATACATTTGGTTTAATTATGACTTTATTTGCTGCTTCTATAGAAGCTGCTTCATCACTAGGATTTATCTCTGCAACTTGTGTTCTTTCTGCTCCATCATATCCAGTTTCAAATTTTCCTACCCATATTCCATTGGTATTAAATGATGTGAAGGCTGGATGGGTTAACCATTCACCTTGTTTACTTCCATTTTGTACTTCTTCATCTTTTGTTTCAAATATCACATTAATTATTTGTTCTTTATTTGTTTTCGTTGTTAATCCATTATAATTTCCTTCATCAAATATTTGATATCGATATCTGGGGATCCATACAAAATAACTTTCAATATCTCTTTCTTCTATTGGTTCATTTTCTCCTGGGTCTTCTACACCACTTCTTAATATGACTGCATTTGCCCACTTTTGAGCTCTATAATCATACCACTTTTCTTTTTCACTTGCTCTTGTTACTAGTCCATTTTCTTCATTTATTACTATTGGTATTAATTTACTACTTAATTCTGGATCTGCTCCATTTAATTCTCTATCTATATATTTATTATTAAAATATAAAGTACACTTAGTTTTATTTTTTCTTAAATTCTTTATTAATGGAGCCCATTCTTCACTATTCCATTCAATACTTGCTCCATTATCACATTCTCCATCTATATAAACTAATCCTTCACTATTTTCTTTACTTGGCATTTCACTTATTTTTTCTTTTCCTTTATAAAATGCTATATCTATATTTTCATTACTATTTCCATTTATTAATAATTTTTCATAGTTTGTAAATGTTAATATATTTAATCCACTTATTAATATCACAATACTTATTAACATTATATTTAATTTTTTCTTCATCTTATAATCACTCTATTCTTAGAGTAATTATAACTCTTAACCCCCCCCCCTATGTCAAGCTTAAAATATTGTTTTAAACCACTTTTATTTATAATTCAAAAATTTAAAATAACAAAAGAATAACTAAAATGTGCAAATTAAAATAAAAATTTACTTTACACTTTGTTATTATAAGATGCAAAAATTTAAAGCATCTTTTTTTGATGTTTTTGGAAAATTGAAACAAAAAAAATGAAGGAAATAAATTCCTTCCCCAACACATTTGTTTCAATTTCTCGAAAACAAGTTTATGATAATAGTAAATGTTAAAAAAATCAACTCCCTTTTTATCGAGACAAAATAAAATTGAAAGTTCCCGTTTTTTTTAATATGTGAAGTAAGTTGTTAAAAAATGTTGAAATAAGCTGAATAATGGCTATTTAGAATGTCTATATTGTAATTCAACTGATTTAATAAAATGGGAAAATTACGAAAGAAATATAATATACCTAACAGATAATGAATGTCGTTCTAGAGTAATAAGTGTTAAATGTAAAAGTTGTAATCATACTCATGCTTTGTTAGTACCATATAAACAATATACACTTAAAACTATAACAGAATCAATAACTAATAAAACTAATGTAAGTGAAAATTTAATAGTGCTCCCCAATGACGTACTTTTAAATATTGCAATTCTGTTATGACACCAACATCTGCTTTCCAATTTTCCGCTACGATTTCGAGGCTCAATACTAATCCTATTACCTAACTGTCTACGCCTAAACTAACTGTTACCAGCTTCGCTCTAAGACTCGTTACTAGTGGTGTGGTTATCACTTTCTAGGTAGGATTTCCACCTACTAAACTATTTAATCTAACACAGTCGCACTATCATTTCTAGCATTATAAAACTTATCCAAAAAACTCATCTCCTCTCTTAAGTTTGTTATTATAAACTATAAAAATTAAGAATTTTGTCGAATTAAAGATTTAAATAAAAAAACTTGCATTTTTTGCAAATTCTTTATTTTCTTTTAGTATATTTAACATCTTTTAAATAACTACTTAAAGCAAAATAGGCACTTATACTTGATATTATTACACCTAAAGCTGCTTGATATATTGAAGTAACTAAAACACTTAAAGTTCTTGTATCAATAGAAAGTACTTTTTCCACAACAACAATCA
>CANQIN010000031.1 GCA_947623995.1 uncultured Bacilli bacterium
GATTGGGTTATATATAAACATCCCACTAACATTAATCCAATTATTAATAATGATAATTTATATCTTACTTTCATTTTACCAATCCCTATTCTTAAGTTATTTAAAGTATACAATAATTTAGTAAAAAATAAAAGTATTTTAAAAATTATTTAATTCTCTTTCTAAATCTCTTTTTTTAATACTTTCTCTTTTATCAAAAAGTTTTTTACCTTTACATATACCAATTAATATTTTTAAATTACTATTTTTAAAATAAGCTTTTAATGGTATTATACTTATTCCTTCTTGTTCTCTAAATTCTTTTAATTTATTAATTTCTTTTTTATGTAATAATAATTTTCTACTTCTTCTCTCATCATGATTAAAATTATTAGCTTCTTCATATTTAGCTATATAAATATTTAAAGCATATGCTTCATTATCTTTAAAAACAACATAACTATCTTTTAAATCTATAGATCCATTTCTAACACTTTTAATTTCACTACCAACTAAACTTATACCCGCTTCTATTTCTTTTAAAATTGTATAATCAAAATAAGCTTTTTTGTTTTTTACTTCCATTTAATCACGACCTTCTACTAATTCAAAATCAATCATTGCTGTAACTTTAGAACTACTTACACATTTAACATGAACTTTATCCCCTAAACGATATGTTTTTTTAGTACTTTTACCTACAAGCGATAATAATTCGGATACATAATTATAATAATCCCCTTTTAAACTACTTATATGAACTAAACCTTCAATTAAATTAGGCAATTCAACAAAGAACCCAAAATTAGTTACTCCACTTATTATACCATCAAATTCTTCACCAATATGAGCTTCCATATATTCAGCCATCTTCATATCCATAACATCTCGCTCAGCATTCTGCGCATTTACTTCTTTTTCACTAGAATGTTCAGCAATAGTAACTAAATTACTTTCTAAATAATTAATGGTACTCATTGAAAAATCTTTTTCTATTAAATATTTTTTTAATAAACGATGAACAGTTAAATCTGGAAATCTTCTTATAGGACTAGTAAAATGAGTATAATTTTTACTAGCTAAACCAAAATGCCCAATATTTTCTTTTTGATAAACAGCTTTTTTCATACTTCTAAGTAATAATGATGATAAAAGTTCAAATTCCGGTTTATCTTTTAATTCTAATAATATTTTTTGCATTGTTTTAGGATTCATATCAACAATTCTGGTTTTTAAATGATATCCTAATAATTTAACCATATTCACAAAATCATCTATTTTTTCACTATTAGGTTCTCCATGAACTCGGTATATAAATGGTAAATCCATATTACTTATATGAGTAGCAACAGTTTCATTAGCCGCAATCATAAAGTCTTCAATTAACTTCTCTCCATCTTCTCTTATAACTTTAACAATATCAATTGGTATTCCCTTATCATCTACTACAACTTCCGCTTCATCTAATTCAAAATCAATATAACCTCTACCAATTTTTTCTTTTCGAAGAATATGCGCTAGTTCATTCATCTTTTTTAAAGTATCAACAAAAGGAGCATATTCTTCATCATATTTATCTCTCATTAAAATATCATTTACTTTAGAATAAGTCATCTTCTTAGCACTTTTAATATAACTTGTAAAAATATCATAACTAACAATTTTCCCTAACTTATCAATTTTCATTACACAAGACATTGTAAGTCTTACAACACCTTCATTTAAAGAACATATCCCATTAGATATTTGATGAGGAAGCATCGGAATAACTGTATCGGCTAAATAATTAGAAGTTGCTCTTTCAAAAGCAGCATCACCTAAAGCAGTATTTTCTTTAACATAGTTTGATACATCAGCAATATGAACTCCTAATTCATATAAATCATCAACAATCTTTAAACTAATTGCATCATCAATATCTTTAGTATGATCTCCATCTATAGTAAAGATTAATTCCTTAGTTAAATCGGTTCTTCCAACTAAATCACTTTCACTTACTTCATTTGGAATACTTTTTAATTCTTCTTCTACTTCCATACTAAATTCATTTTCAATATTATACTTATACGCAATAGATAAAATGTCAATACCAGGATCATCTTTATGACCAATTACTTTTTTAACTTTCCCTAAAAACTTATTCTTACCTAATTCTTTAACAATCTCAATAACAACTTTAGAACCAACAACACAAGGTTTTAAAGATTCTTCATCTATTACTAAATTAAGTTTAAGTTTATCATCATCTAATATTACACTTAATCCATTACCACTTTTAACAACTTCTCCCACAAGATTTTTAGATTCTCTTTTTAAAACTCTAATAATTCTTCCTTCTCTTTTAAGTCCTTGTCTTATTATCTCCGCTAAAACAATATCATCATGAATAGCCCCATTATTATCTTTATCATTAATATATAGATCTTCTTCTTTATCTAATATAACAAAGCCAAAACCTTTTTTATTAGCTGAATATCTCCCAATCTTTAAATTAGGACAATTCTTTAATAATATATATTTGTCTTTTTTAGTTTTAAAAACGATATATTCATTTACTAACTCTTCTAAACAATTTTGTAAATCTTTTAATTCTTCAGCACTTTTTAAACCCATTAAATCATTTATTTCAATCAAAGTTTTAGCTTCATGAATATTTTCTAATTTTTTAATAACACTTTCTTTCATGTCAACACCTCTTTATTATTATACAAAAAAAAATCAATTTTTACATTAAAATATTGATATTAAAATTGATTATATTTTTATTTATCTTCTAATTTAAAATCTAACAATTCTCTAGCAAAATTTTCATATAAATCTTGTTCATGTTTAATAGTATCTATTAAAAACATTTTATCTTCTTTATATTTTTTTAATCCTCTCATATAATAAGGTTTATCATCATCTATAACAATAAAAGGCATAATATTATTTTTTAAACATTCTTTAAACATTATCATTCTGCCAACTCTTCCATTACCATCCCCAAAAGGATGAATACGTTCAAATTGATAATGAAAATCAATAATATCTTCAATCGTTATATTTTTTATTTTATGATATTTATTTAATAAATTATCTAAATCTTTAGAAACATCTTCTGGTTTAGAAGTATTAATTACATTAATTAAACCAATTTTATTAGGTACTACTTTAAAACCACCTACATTATACCTAGGATTATCTTCATCAGTAGTATTTCTTTTTAATATTTTATTCATCTTAATCATTATTTCTTTAGTTAATTCTTCATCAATTATATCTAAACAATAATCAAAAAGCCTAAAATGATTTTTCATTTCTATTAAATCATCAAGCTTAATGGCATCATCACTTTTAGGAATAAAAGAATCAGTTTCAAATATTTCTTCAGTTTCATCCTCTGTTAAATGTCCACCTTCTATTTTATTAGAATTATAAGCAAAATTAACTTGAGAAAAATGATAGATATTTCCTTTAAACTTGGTCTTTCTTTGTTCTATTAATTCGTTTTTAATTTTATCAATCAACATATAATCAACTCCAATCTTTAAAGTTTAAAAAAATACCTAAATAATTAGATATTTTTTAAATCAAGAACAACGCTAAAGAAATAAGCATAAACAGAATTCCTAATAACATTGTTAATCTAGATATAAATAATTCTAAACCTCTTTCTTTAACATTACCAAATAATCTTTCATTAGTTCCACCAATAATCTGTCCAGCATCACTTGCTTTATTACTTTGTAATAAAACAATTGCTATTAATAAAACAGACACAATAAGTAAAATGGTTTCTAACATAAGACATGCCTCCAATACAGTTATTAATTTACCATAAATATAAGAAAATAGCAATAATTCTGTATTTAATAATTATTGTAAATTTTCAATTTCTTTTAAAGTTAAGCCTGTTACCTTTGATATCGAGTTAATATCAAATTTCATTTGTAACATATTCTTAGCAATCTCAATCTTACCTTCAATCTTGCCTTCATTCTTGCCAATATTGATTCCTTGATTAATTCCAATATTGATACCCTCATCAATTCCTTCACTTCTTTCAGAATTCATTTGAAACTCAATATCTTCTTCTCTACTTAAAAAACTTACAAACTCTTTATTCTGATTTAACTTCTTTAACTTTTCTTTTAATTTTTTCACGAATTCATCTTCCTCCTCTACTTCTAATTCTTCTTCTTCCATATCTAATTTACTTAAATAGTAAAACAATTTCCTTTTTCTTTCATCTATCACATTATACCACTCTTTTTTGATTCTGTCCATGTTAAACTTGACAAAATAAATATTATCAACATATTTAACATGATCATCTGTTTCTATAGTATATACTAAGACATTATCTAAATTTTTGCTATTTGGTAATTTATAGGTATAATCAATATTAATAAAGATTTTTTTAATGTCATAATTCTTTCCTATTTCTGTATCTTTACCAAATGATGTACTAAAAAAATTTAGATTTCTTAAATGTAACCATTTTTTATAATTGCTATTTAATTCAATATGCAAAAGTTTGCCATCAATATGAGCAATAAAATCACAAGTTTTAGCTCTTTCAATAACATTTCTTTTTAAGAGTTCAGGATTTTCAAACTTAATATCTTTTACTTTAGTATTAAAAGTTAAATTAAGTAAAGTTTCTAACAGAAAAGTATCTGCTGGGTCAGTAAAGATTGCTTTAAACACCTTATCATTCTTGGCGTTATAAAACGTATTTTTAGAATCCAAAATATCACGTCCTTTAAGTTTGCTATTATAACTTAAGGTTTATAAATATTTTGTCGAATTATAGTTTAATTGAATAATTTTAAACCACAACGAAAAAAATAAATAAGCCTACAGACTTACTTATTTTTCTTTTCCAATCTTTCTTCTATTTCCATTAATCTATTATATTTACAAATCCTTTCTCCTCTAGACATCGAACCAGTTTTAATAAAAGGAATATTTAAACCAACCGCAAAATCAGCTATAAAAGTATCAAGTGTTTCCCCACTACGATGAGAAATCATTGTTTTATAATTATTTTTCTTAGCTAATAAAACAGTCTTTGTCATTTCTGTTACTGTACCAATTTGATTAGCCTTAATTAAAACCGCATTACCAGCATTCATATCTATTCCTTTTTGTAAATATTTTTGATTAGTAACAAATACATCATCGCCAACTAACATAATTTTATTATTTACAAAACTAGTTAATTTAGTAAAAGATTCTAAATCATTTTCTTCAAAAGGATCTTCAATACTTAATATTGGATATTTATTAATTAATTCTTTATAATATTCTAATAATTCTTCTTTACTTAATTCTTTATTATCTATTTTATATACTTTTTTTAATTTATTATATAAACTATTAGCCGCAATATCTAGGGCAATAAAAACATCTTTTCCAGGAGTATATCCACTTGTTTTTATAGCTTTAATAATAATATCTAATGCTACACTATTGGAAGGTAAATCTGGTGCAAAACCTCCTTCATCACCAACTCCTGTTGACAAACCTTTATCTTTTAAGATTTTCTTTAAAGTATGAAATATTTCACTAGCAACTCTAATTTTTTCTCTTACTTTAGATACTATAGGTACAATCATAAATTCTTGTATATCTAAGTTATTACCAGCATGCATTCCTCCATTTAAAATATTAACACATATAATCGGCATCGTAACTTTTCCATTAGTTAAATATTCATATAATTCTAAACCTTCACTTTTAGCTAAAGCTTTAATACAACATAATGATACAGCAAGTATAGCATTAGCACCTAATCTACTTTTATTTTCAGTGCCATCTAATTCCATTAACATTTTATCTATTTTTAATTGATTTAATTCACAACCCATTATTTGATTTCTTATAGTTGTATTAATATTATTAACAGCTTTTAATACCCCTAAACCATTATATCTTTTTAAATCTTTATCTCTTAATTCTAATGCTTCTTTACTTCCAGTAGATGCTCCTGATGGAACACTTGCAATACTTACTACACCATTAGAACATATCATCTTAGCTTCAACTGTTGGATTTCCTCTAGAATCTAATATTTCCCTTGCTTTAATATCTTTAATTTGCACCACTAATACCACCTCATTACTATTTATTAAAAAAGAAAGAATTTCTTCTTCTACATAAAATTATAAGATCTATTCTTTAACATAAAGATCTTTGTACTACATAAAACTCCATAAAGAATTAAAAATATACCTATAACTTGATCTACACTTAAATTCTTAAAAGGATTTACCATTATAAGTATTCCAATAAATAAAGTTAAAATACTACTCATTAAAACAAAATTCCAACTTTTTTCTTCAACTTTCTTTAATCTAATTGCTAATTCTAAATTTTCAATTACCATTAATATAAACCATACCCCTAACATTATATTAACATTTACAAACATCATAATAATACCTAAAATAATATTAATAATTCCATATACTATACTTATATTATAAATAGTTATATCATTTCTTAACATAAATGCCCATACTTTAATTAAACCATATACTATAAATAATATACCTAAATATATATTAGAACTAAAACTCATAAAACATAATAATATCCCTACAATAATTAATAAATAATTAATTATTAATTCACTATTTAATATTTTAAAATATTTCTTTTCAGTAGCTGATAAAACTCTTTCACTATCTTTTATTGGTAAAAAGAAAAATCTTCTTCCTTTTTTAGTATTTTTTTTCTTACTTTTTTCTTTATCATTATACATACTATCACCAATATAATTATAAAATACTAAAATTGACAAATCAAGTATTTTATTTTATAATAAACAACCAAATAAGGGGGATATTTATGTATATTAAAGATATTTCATTAAATGATTTTAAGAAGTTTATTAAAACAAATCCATTAGCTAATCATTATCAAACTATAAACTATGCTTTATTAATGAGTGAACAAGGTTATGAACATGATATTATTGGATATGTTGATGATTTTAATAACATTTATGCTGTTTCCATAATTTTATTTAAAAATATTAATAAAAAATATAAATATGGTTATGCCCCTAAAGGATTTATTTTAGATTATTTTGATGAAAGATTAGTTAGAAACTTTACAAAAGATTTAATAAATTATTATAAGAAAAAACATATTATTTTTATTAAAATTAATCCCGAAATAGCTACTAAAGAAATAACTAAAACTGATACTTTCAATTTACCAAATATTAAAATAAAGAAAATTCTTGAAGATAATAACTATCTTAAGTTAAAAGATAATTTATATTTTGAATCTATTCTTCCTCGTTATAATGCTATTATTACTTTAAAAGATTTTAATTTAAAAGATATTAATAAGAATACTAGAAATAAAATAAATAGATCTTTAGATAAAGGTTTAAAACTAGAAGTTAGTAGTCGTAGTGGACTAGATATTTTAAAGCCTTTTATTAGAAGAAAGAAAACATGTGATGAGTTTTATTATAAAGATTACTACAATGCTTTTAAAAAAGATGAAATGATTGATTTATTACTTGTTTATGTGGACCCGAAAGAATATTTGGTTAAAGCAAGAAAAATTTATGAAGAAGAATTAGAAAAAAATAATCAATATAATCAAGAATTAATTAAGAACAATAATAGAAAAAATATTAATAAAAAAATGATGTCTGATAAAAAACTTTTATCTTATAAAAATGATGTTTATTTAGCTACAGAATTAAATAAACAAAAGGAAAAGAAATATATAGCTGGCGCTTTAGTTGTTAAATTTAATAATCGCGTTAATATAATAATAAGTGGTTATGATAAAAAATACAAAGCTTTTAATCCCAATTATTTTTTGCACTACGCTTTATTAAAACATTATCAAAAAGATTTTGATTATCTAGACTTAAATGGCATGACTGGTGATTTAAGTAAAAACAATCCTTATCACGGCTTAAATGAATTTAAATTAGGATTTAATCCTAAAATGTATGAATTTATTGGGGAATTTGATTTACCAATAAAACCAAGAATATATCAAAGATTAAGAAAAAAAGGCGAATTAGCTAAATTATTTAATAAGCCAAACTTAAAAGAAGTGAAACAATAATCACTTCTTTTGATCTTAGATAAAAAATATCCCATTTCCCAAAATGGAATTTTTTTTGATTTTGGGAAATAGAAAAAATCCCCTAAGGATTTATTTTAAAGTCTCCTACTTCATGGGGATTTTTCTTATCAATTACATCTTTTCTAAAATCATTACTTTCCATTTTGATTTTAAAGAAAGCATTTTTTCTAACTTCTCTTCTAGCTTTTAAATCACGATCATTATTTTTAGCATCTTCCTTTAAAGCATTATAGAAATCTTTAACAACTTGATTAACATCAATATATTGATAATATTTTAAGTTATTTTTAACTTCTTCAAAGCGACCTTTTCGATAACTATCAAATGTAATAGTAGGATTATTAGTTATTTTTCTCAAAGCCATTAAATCAGTTTTAGTCTTATCTTTATCACCATTATTATTAATATTACTGTAATATTCAATATAACCATTATCATATCCAGCATAACCAAGCATTTCATAAGCAAAGAATTTTAAAGTATAAGAGTCAGGTCTACCATAATCATTATAAGCTTGATACCAACGCGTTCTAAAAATATTTTCAGTTCCGTATTTATTGTCGCCATAAGATATTGGATCTTTAACTCCTGGATAAATAACTAAATGATGATCATATAAATCATTAATAGTTTTTAATTCCATTTTAGATATTTCTTCTTCACTAATTTTTCGATAACCAGTAACTTTATATTTTAAATGTTCAGTTTCGTTATCTATATTAGGATAATAGACTTCAGTTACAATACTTGCTTGTTCAGCACTTGTTAGTTGTAAGAAAGCTTGAGCTTCTAAGTAATCTAATAAGTAAATAGTTTCAAATTCTTTTTGATAGAAATCTTTAATCTTACTTGGTGAATTAATTCTTTCTCTAGTTAAATTAGTTGCTAAATTCTTAGTTGGCTCAAAATCATAAGTTAAATTCATGTTGATATCTCCTTCACCCCATCTTTGAGCAAGGTTACCATCTGAATAATCTTCACCACCAGCATCATAACGACGACCATTATTTTTCAAAAATAATCTTGCATCAAAATTATGAGCCATTTCATGAGTCCAAGTAGGATAAGCACTTAAAGCCGTATAAGCATTAAAGAAGACAACTGTTCCATTACTTGTAGCCGCATTACCATCCATTTCTTTCCATAAATTAACAGCTTCATTAAAGTTCTTATGGAATGGTTCTTCAGTTACTAACTTGCTTTGATATACTTGACGATTATTACTATCTAAAGTAAAGCGATTATCTAAAGTAATAGTATGAATATCATTAAAATATTTAGCTTCTTCAATTATTAAACTAGCCGTTTTAAAATAATTATCAATATTAGTAGCATATTCATTAATCTTACCCATCAACACGTCTTTATCTTTAACAGGATCATTTACATAAGTCCTTGTAGCTCCTATTAAAAATTGAGTAGGTGATGAAATAATATATCCAGCATTTTCTGGTAAGGTTAAGATAACTAATGTATGATTATACCAAACAGATTTAGGATGTCTTAAATGAGACCACATACTATAAGTAATTTCTTCATTACCACCAACTTCAACTAAAATACCCTTAAAGGTTTTTCTAAACCATTCATCAGGACTATCATTACTTAAAGTTTTAACAAAATATTCAATTAAATAAGGTATATTATTAATCTTAGTATATTTAGCAAGTGTTCTATTATAAGCATCATTAGTACCATTAGTATTAAAATTACTTTCATTACTTAAATATAAATTACTAATATCTACCGGATTTAAAAAACTATTAAAACCATAACTATTAAAGAACATTAAATCATTAAACATAACCCCATTTATTTCAAAACTATAAAAACGTCTAAAATAATTATAAACATATAAAACTTTTTTAATCTTATCATCTTTCTTTAATTCTTCAATAATATGATTACTTACATAACTATCATTTAAACTAGCATTATAATCACTATTAGACAAATACTTTAAAACAAATTCTTTTAATTCATTTTTCGTAACTTCATTATAATAATCTCTATATAATCTACTATCTTCTATACTAGTAATAGAATCTAGGTCTTTACTATAATCTAAACTACTTAAATAATTAACTAATTCTTTAACAACACTTAAATCTTCATCTATTAGATAATGATTATAACTATAATCAATTTTTAGTTCTTTAATTCGATACCCCACTACAACATTATATAATTTATCAAATAAAACATTATATTCTAATACTTCATCATTACTTAAAATTATTTTAATTTTATTTATTTTACGATAATCATTTTTAGTTAAATATGTAACTAAATGATTATTACTATCTAATGGAATAAGATGTTTTATTTCTTCTTTATTTAATATATGATCTTCACTAATATTTAAACCATTTTCTAATACTTTATCATAATCATAAAAAGGCATTAATAAAGATAAATTATGATATAACATTTCTTTATTAGGATTATATAAATCATTTTCTTTTATTTCATTATTAATCTTAAATTCTATTTTTAAAGTAGGTAAATTATCATAAGAAGTATTTTTAAAATCCCAAATATCTTCACTAAATAAAGCTTGTTTAATAAAGAATTCTTTATTTATATCTTCTTTATTTATTGTCTTATATCCTTCACCTTCATTTAAAGTATATCCACTATTAGGGATTTGATAGTTATTGTTTGCTACGACGTTATTACCACTTGCAATACCATAACCATATTCTGTAGTTATTAAGCTAATGTTATTAGATAGAATACCATTATTACTTCCCGTTATACCACCTAAAGTTAAATATCCAGCATAACCAAAACTATTTACTATGCTTCCTTTAACATAACAATTACTTATCTTAGTTTTATCATCACTACTTCCTGTAATGCCTCCTAAAAATTGCCAACCTCCACTAATGGTACCATTAACATAACAATTAGTAATTTCGGTATTTTTAGCATCACCAACTAAACCACCAAGGCGATTATTATAAATCCCACTACTATATTTCAAACCACTAACTTTAGAATTACTAATATGACAATTAGTAGCATTACCAACTAAAGAACCAACATTACTTTCATTATTAGTCTTTTCTAAACCTTCAATTAAAATATTACTAAATTCACTATCAACAGCATTATCACTTAAACTTCCATGAGCATTAACAGAAGGTAATAAAACATTAACTAATTTAAGATCTTTAATTTTAGCACTAGATAAACTCTTAAATAATGGTTTACTTAAATTCTTAATATAATGACCATTACCATCTAAAGTCCCTTTAAATTCAACATCAATAAGACTATTAGTTTCACTAGTTATATTACTTGCATCATAATCATGTGAAAGCACAAATTCGCCACTTGGATTAGCCATTATCTTTTTAATTAAGTCTTCTAATGTTTCTGGTCTTTCACTATTAATAGCTTTATTACTAATAACTTTACCATAGCATATTTCTAAATCATCAGTTTCTAAAATAAAATATAAATTATCATCTTTAATATTATAACTCTTAATTTTACTATATATCGTAGGCATATCACTCATAGTAATTTCAATAAAATAATTACTTAAATTATTTTCTAAATCTTTAATATTAACTTCACTAATAACTTTATCATCTTTATATAACACAACATCATTAATATTTTTTAATTCTAATTTATTATTATCTAAAGATACTACTTCTTCTAAAACCTTAACTTCATAGTAATAATTATCACCATTAGTTAAAATATTATCATCTAAATCATAATTAGCATATATAGTAAGATAATATCTCTTAACATTATCTTTTTTATTAAACTTAATTTCAGTATCACGATAATTACCAACTAATTCATCATTTTCATCAACAACTTTAACATTTAAAGATTTAAGACTATTGTCACTATCATTTACTTTAAAATTAACACTAATATCTTTATCATTTACTTGATAATTAAAATCACTAATACTTAATTTAGATTTTAAAATTTCTAATCTAACATTAGCATTTTCTTTTAAATTAACTTCTTTACCATTACTTAATAATACTTTACTAATAACAATATTTTTAATACCAGCATTATTAAAGCCATCAATAATAATACGATACTTATCATCAATTTTTTCGACATCATAATACTTATCTAAGACATTTACTTTAGCTATTTCAAAATGATTAAGACCATTTACTTTAAAATCAAGTGGAATTGGTTCATTCTTATTAGCATAATTATTATTAGTAATATTATCTATACTAATATTTTCATAATTACTAGGATTATATAAACCATAATTAAATTCATATAATAAATCGTCATTAACATAATTATGTTCATTATCTAAAGTATTAGTATCTAAATCATAATTACCATATATTGATATTTTGACATCTTCATCAATTTTAATATTTTCAAAGGTAACAGTATTTAATCCTTCATTTACTTTAATACTTTCTTCGCCAAGTTTAATATAACCTTCATCAAAACCACCATTATCAGAAGTTATTTCAAAACTAAATGTTGCTCTTTTATTTTCATAATCTTCACTATCTAATTTAAAGTTTTTAACAGTAGGTTTATCTTTTAATACTTCTAAAGTAATTGGCATTTCTTCCATATCATAAGTAGAAGTATCAAAGAAATTAACTTTATTAGCTTTAATAGTTACTGGACCAGCTTCATTAGGAACTTTAAAACTAACGGTATATTTAGCAATTTCATTAGCTTCACTATTTCTAGTTGCTACATAATTTAAACCATTAATAGTCATACCCGTAATTAAATTAGTAATATTCTTAGGATATCCAGATGGTTTAAAATTAGCTGGAACATGTAATTCATAATAAACATAAACATCTTCATTTTTATGAGCATAAACTTTATTTAGGGAAACACCAGTAAAATATACTTGAGGATTAACAAAGATATCTTTTTGTCCAATCGCTTGTTCTTGATATACAAAATCATCTATTCCTAAACTATAATCAGCCACAAACATAACAGTATATTTATAAGAATCTTCATAAGTAAATTCTAAACCATTAAGTCCTAAACAATCTTTTTCTAAAACAATATTTCCTTCACTATCAATTAAAAGAGCTTTTAATTTACTAACTGTATTATCTTCATCTTTTAAATTATACTTAACTAATATTTTATTATCACTATGACTTAATAAAATATCCGTAACTTTAGGTTCACTTTTTAATACATAATAACTTAATCTATTATTTACTGCAAATTCTTTACCATTACTTAAAATAACTTTCTCAAAATTAACTTCATATTTACCATAATTATTATTAGTAGATAATATAACTTTATAATTATTTTCATTAGGAATTACTTTATAAGAATGATCATCAACTATAACATAATCAGGTTTATAATCACTATCATTACTACTATTAAAGTAGATAACTACATCTTCATCTTTTAAAACTACATCAGTAATCTTAATATTATCTATTTTAAAATTATAAACGGTATTAATACATATTTCTTTTTCTAATAATACAGCATCACTATAATTATTAACTTCTCCTGTAATATCATTTAAACTATTACTATCTAAATCATAATCAGCATATATACTTAAACGATACTTCACATCTTTTTCAAAATCATAATTAAAACTATTAAAACCAACTTTAATATCACTAGTATATATAATATCCCCATCTAAATTACTAATTACTACTTTACCATTACTAATACTATTTTCATCATCAACTAACATAAAACTAATATCTTTAGTTTCTTCATCAACAACAAACTTATTAACATATGGTTCATCTTTTAAAACTTCATATTTAATTTTTAAATTAGTATTTACTTCTTTTTTATTACTTAACATAACTTTACTAATCTTTAATTCATGAACCCCACTAGAACTTATAGAAGGCATAACAACACTATAATAAGTAGTATTATTTATAACATCATAATAATTCCCATCAATATATACTTTCTTAATAACTTCACTAGGACTTATAACCGCACTAAAATCAAAACTAATATCTTCATCTTTATGATAATACTTATTCTTATTAACAATTTCTTCTAACTTAACACTATAATGACGATTAGTATTTTCTTCAACAATATCTCCAGCATCATCAATATCTACATCCCCATCACCATCAACATCACCCTCATAATTAGGTTTATGATTATTGCTAGGTTTATCACTATTATTATTGCTGGTATTACTATTATTACTATCATTCTTATCATTAGTATCATTAATATTGTTAGAATTAGAATTATCATTATTGTTATTATAATTTTGGTTAGAATTATTTACAGTATTATTATTACTATTTTCTACTTCATTGCTTTCATTATTAGTAGTTTGTTCATTAGCTTCATTATTATTTATATTATAATTATCTGTATCATTTGTTGATTCTTCTTCTTTTAATGTTCCTTCGACATCGATAAGATACTTAATTATTTCTTTCGCGTCTTCATAATCTTTAACACCATCATTATTAACATCAGCTTTAGAATTATTTAAGATTATAAAATAAATTAATACCCCCACTAAAATAACCATTAAAGCACATAAGAAACAAGTTATTTGTTTTTTATGTTTTGTTTTAATTAAATTAGCTAAAATACAAATTATTAAGAATAAAATTACCACTAA
>CANQIN010000032.1 GCA_947623995.1 uncultured Bacilli bacterium
TCAATACTAAACAAATAAAGTCTATGCTCGAAAATCAAGCATAGACTTATCTAAAAATTTTTCATGCGTTTATCCTGAAAAATAGTGGTGAAATAGAAATAAATATTACAGGAGGAACCATATCAGAAAATGAAGCTGCTGGAAATGGAGACGGAATGATTTTATCAAATGGAATAAAGACAATATTAAATATCACAGGAGGAACATTTGAAAATAATTCAGCGGCAGGAAATGGAGGCGGAATCTGGATAGGTTCCGAAAAAGAAGGTGAAAGTATAAATAAAATAACAAGTGTTACAATAAAGGAAAATAATGCCATAAGTGGAGGCGGAGTATATATTCAATCAAATGTTCAAAATGCCACATATGAAATAGACGGAGCAACAATAGATGGAAATGTTGCTACAAAGCCAGAAAATGCCAATGGTGGAGCAGGAGGCGGAATAAGATTTAATGGTAAAGATACAACTCATGTTTTAACAATGTCAAATGTAAATATAATAAATAATGAAGCACATGATGGAGGCGGAATATATATAACAGGTAAATTAATATTAAATAGTGGAAATGTTGAAAAAAATAAAACAGTATCTAATGGAGGCGGAATATATTTCTTCAATAAAAGTGAATTTGAAATGAATGGAGGAAGCATCACAAATAATACTGCTACTAGTAATGGAGGCGGAACAGGTATTAATACAAATGGTCAAAATAATTCAGTATTTAATTTTAATGGAGGAGAAATAACAAATAATACAGCTGGAATTTCTGGAGGAGGATTAAAATATCATCAAAGTAGTGGAGAAACAACCTTAAATTTAAAAGGAACAAACTTTATAGGAAATACAGTTGGAAATCAAGGAGGCGGAATTCATATTGAAAATAAAAATCCACTTCATTTTGAATTAAGTAAAGGTTTTATAAGTGAAAATAATGCTCCAAATGGTTCAGGAGGAGGTATATATATATATACATTAGGTGAAAATAACACTTATAATATAACAGGAGGAGAAATAACCAAAAATGAAGCAAAAGAAGTTGGAGGCGGAATAAGATATTTATTAAATGCCTCAAATAATACCTTAAATATGCCAAATGTATTAATAAGTGAAAATACAGCAGGAACATATGGAGGAGGAATGTATTTAGGAAATTCTAAAACAGACTTAGAAAATAATATCATAAATTTAAAAAGTGGTGAAATAAAGGAAAATAAATGTACTAATAATGGAGCAGGAATATACTTACAAAAATCATTAACATTTAATATGAGTGGAGGAAGTGTAACCAATAATACAAGTACAACTGGAATTGGTGGAATATATAGTGAAAGTGCTAATGTTACCTATAACAAAACAGGCGGCACTATAAGTGGTAATATTCCAAGTGATGTCGGGGGAATAGCGACAAAATAAAATAATACTAAAAAATAACAAATAATGTAATGCTAAAATGCTATAGAAGGGAAGTATAAATAATTATGGAAAATAAAAAACATAGAAATTTGATTATAACAATAGTTATTATTGGCTTACTATTAATAACCATAGGAGTAAGTTATGCTTTATGGGTAATAACAAAAGAACAAACAAATGAAAATATCTTAAGTACATCATGTTTAAATGTAACAATCGAAAATGAAAATGATGATATAAAATTAAGTAATACATTTCCAATAAGTGATAAAGAAGGATTAAAAAGTAAACCATATAGTTTTACAATAACAAATAATTGTGAAGAATATGCCGATTATAAAATAAATTTAGAAATGTTAAGTGAAACAACATTAAGTAGTGAATATGTAAAAATTGCTTTAAGTGAAGAAGGAGATAAGGGAGTAGCAACAAAACTTAATGCTTATGAAACATATGAAGATTATAAAATAGATGGAAGTATAGAAGGAAGACAAATAAAAAGAGGAAAATTAAAACCAAATGAAGAAAAAAAATATAAACTAAGAATATGGATAGATGAAGATGTAACCAAAGAAGATGGAATAGAAGATAGTATTTATAAATCAAAGATTGTAGTAGAAAGTGTATTAGGAGAAAAACCATATACAGAAAGTATACTTCATGGAACAGATCCCATATTAGATGGAAAATTAATACCAATAACAATCAATGAAGAAAATGGCAAAGTAACAAGAGCGGATGAAACGAAAAAATGGTATAGTTATAGTGACCAACAATGGGCGAATGCAGTCATATTAAGAAGTGGTGTAGAAGACCCAGGAGAAAATGAACCAATAGATGAGAGTGATATTGAAAGTTATTTTGTATGGATCCCAAGATATCGATATGAAATATTTAATGAAGGAAATTATGATGGATTAGGAACAAAAGAAGAAAAAAAACAAATAATAAACATTGAATTTGAAAGTAAAGATGAAGAAGTAAAAAGTGGATCATCAGAAGGACAATGGTTAACCCATCCAGCCTTCACATCATTTAATACCAATGGAATATTGGTAGGCAAATTTGAAACAGGATATGATGGAGCAGAAAGTACTGGAGCCGCTCAGGTAAATCCAGCAGATGAAGCAGCTTCTATAGAAGCAGCAAGCAAAGTAATAATTAAACCAAATGTTTATTCATGGAGGTATATTCAAGTAGCAAAGGCCTATACAGTGGGAAGATATTATGAGCCTGAGTTAAACAGTCATATGATGAAGAACATGGAATGGGGAGCCGTAGCCTATCTACAACATAGCGAGTATGGAAGCCATGAACGTGTAAGGATCAATAATAATTCCAATTATTTGACTGGTTATGCTGCTAAATATGAACCAACTACAGGATATACAGGAACAAATGAGTTATGTAGTAACACTCCTTATGCTTGTAATGAATATGGAGGAGTAACAAAACCTGGAGAAGATGGTGAGTATAATGTTAATTACTTTAATAAAGCAAGTGTGGTAGCAAGTACCACAGGAAATTATACTGGAGTATATGACATGTCAGGTGGAGCATGGGAATATATGATGGCTGGGCTAGATGACAATTCAACAGGAGATGGCAAAACAGGCAAATTATCATCAGGAAGAAATAATTTATATAATTCTGGATTTAATGGAAAATTAGTTTGTCCAGAATGTAATGATAATGGTGTAAATCATGAAATTACTGAAGTAATTGATAAAATAAAATTACCAATAGATTCTAGATACTATGATAAATACGACTACAGTTCAAGTAATATTACATATAATCGAGGAAAATTAGGAGATGCAACAAAGGAAATGGGACCATTTCAGAGTATTCAATATAAAAATCAATTTGTAAATGTTGAAAGTTGGTATGATGGTGAATCCTACTTTATAAATACTGTCAATCCTTGGATTAAACGAGGCGGCGAATATGATATGGGTATCGGATCAGGAGTTTATGATTTTAGTTATGCAGATGGTATTGCATATGGTAGTCGCGGCTTTCGACTAGTTATAGCTTTTTAAAAGCCTAATAAATACTTGAAAATCTTTAATATTTTTCATATAATAAATTTAAGCGATGAAAAAAGAGTAGTAATAAAAATATTCTTTTAAAGAGACTTTGTGGTTGGTGGAAACAAAGAAAGAAATTTTATGAACTTGCTTTTGGATGCTTATAGGAGAATCTCCTTTATCAAAGTTAAGTTAAAATTAGGATGGTACCGTCTATATAGACTCCTTTGGTATCATCTTTTATTTATGTGGAGGTTGATATGGAAAATATTATTTATGATTTATTATTTTTTCTGATTGTCTTTTTAATTGTTTTTATTATTAATTATTTTTCAGCTGTAAAAAAGATTAAGAAAAGAAAAAAGATTGAATTAGTTGATTATTTAGTTGTTAGATTTAAATTAAGTTCTAGAAAAATTAAGGCTCGTAAAATGGTTTTAACAATTAGTTTAATAAATGCTTTTATTATTTCTAGTGTAGCTACTTGTATAACGATGTTAGATATAAGTTTTATTTGGCAATTTATGATTGGTTTTGTCTTAGTGTTTGCTCTAATATATTCTTTATATGAAATCTATGGTAGATATTTAGTTAGAAAAGGTTATGGAAAGGAAGATAGAAAATGAATACTTTAGAAATTGAAAAAAAATGGCAAGATTATTGGGATGATCATCATACATTTGAGGCTAAAAATAATGATTCTAAGCCTCCTTATTATGTATTGGTAGAATTTCCTTATCCTTCTGGTAGTGGGCTTCATGTTGGACATGTAAGAAGTTATACTGCTCAAGATGCCATTGCCAGAATGAAAAGAATGCAAGGCTATAATGTTTTATATCCAATGGGTTGGGATGCTTTTGGAGCACCTGCAGAAGCTTATGCCATAAAAAATCATATTCATCCTAAAGAAGCTGTTAAAGAAAATATTAAAACGTTTAAAAGTCAAATGAAGAATTTAGGTTTTTCATTTGATTGGACAAGAGAATTTTCGACAACAGATCCTGAATATTATAAATGGACCCAATGGCAATTCTTACAATTTTATAAACATGGAATGGCTTATAAAGATACGATTCCGGTTAATTGGTGTCCAAATTGTAAAACCGTTTTGTCTAATGAAGATGCTGCTGGTGGTGTTTGTGAACGTTGTGGAACTAGTGTTACTCAAAAAGAAAAATCCCAATGGATGCTTAAAATGTCTAGTTATGCTGAAGATTTATTAAAAGGATTAGATGATACTAATTTTGCTAATAAAGTTAAGTTAGGTCAAATTAATTGGATTGGAAAATCAACTGGGGTTGAAGTTGATATTGATATTGTTGGTGGAGGTAAGTTTAGTATTTTTACAACATGTATTGAAACTATTTATGGTATTACTTTCTTTGTTATTGCCCCTGATGGCAAATTAATTAAAGAATTATTACCAAGGGTTTTAAATAAAGAAGAAGTTTTAGCTTATATTGAAGAAACTAAAAAGAAATCAAATATGGACCGGACCGAATTAAATAAAGGAAAAAGTGGTTGTGAACTTAAAGGTATTAAAGCCATTCATCCAATTACTAAAGAAGAAGTTCCCATTTTCTTAGGTGATTTTGTTTTAGGAGAGTATGGAACAGGTGCTGTAATGGCCGTTCCTAGTCATGATGAAAGAGATTATGAATATGCTAAAGCTCATAATTTAGAGATGAAACAAGTTATTGACGGTAAAGATACATCTAAAGAAGCTTATGAAAAACATGAATATTTAGGTGTAGGTGCAAAACTTATCAATAGTGCAGAATTTACTGGCTTAACCGTTGAAGAAGCTAAAGAAAAAATCACTGAAAAATTAGTTAATGAAGGTATTGGTCGGGTTGTCAATAATTACAAAATGCGGGACTGGATTTTTTCTAGACAAAGATTCTGGGGTGAACCAATTCCAATGATTTATTGTGAACATTGTGGTTGGGTACCAATGGCTGAAAAAGATTTGCCTTTATTACTTCCTGATGTTGCAGAATACGAGCCAACTGATGATGGGGAAAGTCCACTTGCTAAAATAACTGATTGGGTAAATACAACTTGTCCAAAATGTGGTCATCCTGCTAAAAGAGAGACTGATACCATGCCTAACTGGGCTGGTTCAAGTTGGTATTTCTTAAGATTTATGGATGCTCATAATGACAAAGAATTTGCTAGTATGTCTGCTATGAAATACTGGAATCATGTTGATTGGTATAATGGCGGGATGGAACATACAGCAAGACACTTATTATATGCACGTTTTTGGGTTCAATTTTTATACAATATTGGTTTAGTCCCTAAAAAAGAAATGATTTGGACTAGAGTAAGTCATGGAATGGTTTTAGGCTCTAATAATGAAAAAATGAGTAAAAGTAAAGGCAATGTTATTAATCCCGATGATATTGTTAATGAGTATGGCGCCGATACTTTAAGAGTATATGAAGTATTTATGGGTGATTATCAAGCAGATGTTCCATGGAGTACTGAATCACTTAAAGGATGTCGAAGATTTATTGATAAAGTAATTCGTTTAAAAGATAAAGTTGTTGATAAGGAGTGTTATTCTAGTGATTTAGAAGCTTTGATTCATAAAAGTATTAAAAAAGTAACTAATGATACCTTAAATTTAAGTTATAATACAGCAATATCAACATTAATGATTTTAGCAAATGCTTATCAAGATCATAATGAAATAACTAAAGATGATTATCATGTATTATTGACTCTTTTAAATCCTTATGCCCCTCATATTACCGAAGAATTAAATGAACAAATCGGTTATCAACCAATCTGTGAATCTTCTTGGCCAGAATATGATGAAGAAAAAACAATTGATGATAAAATAACCATTGGGGTTCAAGTAAATGGTAAATTAAGAGGAGAAGTACTAATAAATACTAATGAAGAAGAATCTAGTGTCAAAGAGAAAGTTCTTAATATTGAAAACATTAAGAAATACTTAGATGGAAAAGATATTATTAAGTTTATTTATATACCTAATAAAATAGTTAATATAATTATTAAATAGAGTTTTAAATCTAATTTGTAAAATTACAAGTTAGATTTTTTTTAGTGTTTTTAAGTTTCAAAAAAAGGAAATCGATACCCTTATAGGTAATATATTAGTAGAAAGATAAAACCAGTAATCTTTCTTAGAATGGAGGTGAGATAACCTTTGGAGAATGTTGATAAGTTTTATAACGCCAAGAATAATAAGGTGTTTAAAGCAATATTTGCTGATCCAGCAGATACTTTTCTGTTAGAAACTTTACTTAATTTAACTTTTAATACTAAAGTAAAAGATATAAAGTTTGAAAATCCCGAACTCTTAAAAAGAAATATTATTGAAAGAGCTAAAACTTGTGACTTTATTGTTCATATTGATGGCAAACTTTTGCATATTGAATTAAATAGCAATTATAAAAAATGGTTACATTTAAGAAATCTAAATTTTTTTAGTACATCATTTGGTAAAGATACAGAAATAGGAAAGAATTATGACATTAAAAAAATCTTTATTAATATTGATTATACCTATAAATTACCAAATAGTAAAAATTTAGATAATGTCTTAATCTATACCATAGAAACAGATGATCATATTAAATATGTTGATAATATTTATTTTGTAGAGTTTAACATGGACAGAATCAAAAAAGAGTGGTATAATGTGATAGAAAAAAGAAAAAGAAAATTGTTTTACTATTTAAGTAAATTAGATATGGAAGAAGAAGAATTAGAAATAGAGGAGGAAGATGAATTCGTGAAAAAATTAAAAGAAAAGTTAAAGAAGTTAAATCAAAATAAAGAGTTTGTAAGTTTTTTGAGTAGAGAAGAAGATATTGAGTTTCAAATGAATTCTGAAAGAAGTGAAGGAATTGATGAGGGTATCAATATTGGAATTAACCAAGGAATCAATATTGGCAAGAATGAAGGCAAAATTGAGATTGCTAAGAATATGTTACAATTGAAATTTGATATTAACTCGATATCAAAGGTAACAGGTTTAACTTTAAAAGAAATTGAAGGCTTACAATAAAAGCTTTCTTTTTTTAAATTTTAGACTTTTATTCGACAAAATATTTACATTTTATTTGATATGATATTTACGAAGAAGGCATGTTTAATGAAAGTAAAATGTTTTGATGAAAATCATGAAAAAGATTTAGAGATAGCAGTTAATACTTTTTTAAGTACTATTAATGCTGATATTATTGATATTAAATTTCAAGTTGCCATTGCTATGCAAGGTGAAGACCAAATATTTTGCTTTTCTGCGATGGTGATTTATAATGAAAAAGAGTAAACAATTACATAAGAGTTCTTTTATTGAAGGCACTATTATAGCGACTTTAGCAATCATTATAACTAAAATATTAGGAATGGTATATGTTATACCTTTTTATAGTTTAGTTGGAGAAAAGGGTAGTGCTTTATATGCTTATGCTTATAATATCTATGTAATATTTTTAAGCATTGGTACGGCTGGTATTCCAACGGCTATTAGTAAATTAGTTAAAGAATATAGTACTTTAAATAATATTAAAGCTAAGGTGCAAACTTATAATTTAGGTAAAAAATTAATTATGAGTATATCTTTTATAATGTTTATATTATTGTTTTGTTTTGCTAAACCAATTGCTATTTTAATATTAGGAGAACTTAAAGGTGGTAATACCATTTTAGATGTTACTTTAGTTATTCGTCTTGTTTCTTTTGCCCTTTTAGTTATTCCTTTTTTAAGTGTTAACAGGGGTTTTTTACAAGGTCATAATATTATTAAAGAATCTAGTTTTAGTCAAATAATTGAACAGTTAGTTAGAATCTTATTTATTTTAGTTAGTGTTTTTATTGTTTTAAGAATATGTCATTTATCAGTAACTAATGCCGTATCTTTTGCTGTTTTTGGAGCTTTTGTTGGGGGAGTTGCTGCTGAAATTTATTTACACTTTAAAATGAAAAGGCATTGTAGAGAATTGAATTTAAATTATAAAGTAAAAGATAAAAAATTAAATAAAGAAATAATTTTGAAAATTATTAAGTATGCTATTCCTTTTGTAATTATTGATATAGTAATATCAGTTTATAATTTTATTGATATGGTTTTTATTTCTAGAACAATGACTTATTTAGGTTTTTTAGGTAGTACAACAGAATTTGTTACCACATCAATTGCGACTTGGGCAAATAAAATTAATATGATTGTAAACTCCGTTGCGGTTGGGCTAACCATTAGTTTAATTCCTAATATTGTTGAAGCATTTACATTAAAAAAATGGCAACTTGTTGAACAAAGAGTAAACAAAGCTTTACAAATTTTGTTAATAACTAGCATGCCAATGGTTATAGGAATATCGTTGTTATCAGATGGCATTTGGAGTATTTTCTATGGCTATAATGAATTAGGCACACAAGTGTTAAGTATTGAAATTTTTACAGCTTTGTTTTACAATTTTAACACTGTAACTTTTACTATTTTACAAAGTATGGACAAATTTAAAACTGTCTACTTATCAACTTTTGTTGGTTATATAACTAATGCTTTATTAGATATTCCTTTAATGCTTTTATGTTATAAACTAAATATTAGTCCTTTTTATGGCGCTTTAATTGCGACTATGATCGGTTTAGGATTAAGTACCTATATTGCTTTAAGGAAAATCAAAAAAGATCATAATCTTAAATATCATGAAACTTTAAAAACTTTTAGAAAAATCATTATTCCTAATATAATAATGATTTTAACTGTTATTGTTTTAAAAATTATTATTCCTCATGATTTAACAAGTAAAGTATCAAGTATTTTATATGTGGGGTTAATAAGTATAGTTGGTGGTTTAATCTATCTTTATCTTCTTTATAAAAATAAAGTTTTAGAGAATGTTTTTGGTCAAAATTATTTAAATAAAATTATAAAAAAAATTACTTTTGGTAAAGTAAATTTTTATTAAACCATATACATATTTCCATCAGTATTATAAGTATCATTTGTAAATGTCGTATTACCATTACTTTCTAAACGATTTATTCTAGCTTCTAAGCGATTTATAGATCTTTCTAATTTAGCAATTCTTGCGTCTATTTCATTCATATTTATTGGAGCTTCATTTGCATACATAGGATAATTAAGGGGCATATTAGATTGATAGTAACTAGAATTAGCCATTACATTTGGCATATTTTGATAGGGTATTGGCATAGGCATTGGATTAGTATTCGCACTCATGTTAAAATTAGATTCAAAAAACGAATTGCGGTCTCTTTTCATGAAGATTATCCTCCTTTTTAATTTATTATATGTTATTTACCTAGAATGTTGCATTTTATTAAAATTATGAGATAATAAAAAACATGAAAAAGGTGATTTAATGCGTTTAAGAAATGTTAAAAATGCTTTAGATATTTTAAATGATAGTAAATATTTTATTAAAGATAATTATCAAGGTAAATGGTCTAATCTTTTTAAAAATAATAATCCCATATCTTTAGAAATTGGTTGTGGTAAAGGTGATTTTTTAATTGAGATGGCTAAGACTTTTCCTAATATTAATTTTATTGGAATTGAAAAATATGAAAGTGTTTTAGTAAGAGCAATTGAAAAAGTAAATAACTTAGAACTTAATAATCTTTATTTTATGAATATTGATGCTTTACAATTAATTAATTATTTTAATAAAGAAATAGATACAATTTATTTAAATTTCTCAGATCCTTGGCCTAAGAAAAGACATGCTAAAAGAAGACTTACTTCACCAACCTTCTTAGATATTTACGAACAAATCTTTAAAAGTAATCCTCATATATTTTTAAAAACCGATAATCCTATTTTATTTGCATATAGTCTAGAAACTTTAAGTTTTAAAGATTATGTTTTTAATAAAGTGTCTCTTGATTTAGCAAATGAAGATTTATTTAATATTCCAACTGAATATGAAACTAAGTATCGAGAGTTAGGTTATAAAATTAATTATTTAGAAGCTGTAAAAAAGCACCGGTAGTTGGTGCTTTTTACTTGGAATACAATGAAATTAATTAATCTTCATTGCTTTATTATAATATCCAATTATTAAAAAAATATACCAAAAAACTTAATTTACAAGAAAACTATTTTCATGTTATAATAAATCCACGACAAGGTGATAGAATGAAAAAAAAGTTTTTATGTCTATGCTTATTAATAATATGTACAGGTTGTTCTAATTTAAAGAATTTAGATTATGAACAAATCTTAAATACAGCTTTTAATAGTAACTATAATATAACTAATGAAAATCGCAAAGGATATCTTTATTATTTACCTAAAGGGATGCGAATAATTAAATCGACTGGTAATAATGAAATATTGTCTAAAAATCAAGATCTTTATTATTTATATGTCGATTTAGTAAGTTATTATAATAAAGTTGAAAGTGATTATAAAGAAAAAAAAGATGTTATATTTAGTAAAAATATTAAAAAGGATGATAAATTTGGTTATTTAGAAATAAAAAAAACTACAAATGAAAAATATTTTATTGAAATCATGTACAATTATGCTAAAATAGAAGTGATAGTAAAGGAAGAAAACCTCAAAGAGGCTCTTACATATTGTTCAACAATTTTAACATCTATTAACTATCAAGATATTGTTTTAAAAAGTCTTATGGAAGAAAATTCTTTAAAGTCTAGTGAAGTCATGTACAACATTTTTGAAACGGCTGATACGGAAAGTAGTTATTTACAAATTGCCGAAGAGTATGGTCAATATGAAGAAGATGAAAGCGTTGATCCAGATTTTATAAGAAGATAAGAAAGCGGGTAAAAAAAATGAAATTATTTAACAAGTTAAAAAATGTATTATTTGAGGAAGAAGAAATAGAAGTTCCGGTTGATGAACAAACTGTTAAAATACCAACAATTGAACCTCCTAAGAAAGTAGATAAAATGGTTTTTAAAGAACCAGATGAAGAACCAATTGTAACTGATAGAGAATTATTTAAAGCTGAAAAAACTTTTGACTTTCCGGCTTTTGATGATCATGAATTCGATAGTATGAAACATATCTCTTTAGATTTAAAGGATGAAGAAGAAAAACATGAAGAACCTGAGAAAAAAGAAAGCATGTCAATTAATCTTTTTGATCATGAAAAGCCAAAGATTAAAAAAACGGTAAAAGAAGAAAAGAAAAAAGATGAAATAAAAGGAAGAGCCTATCCTCCTAAGAAAGAAGAAGTAAAAACATCTAAGTTTAAACCTTCTCCAGTTATTTCACCGGTTTATGGAATATTAGATAAGAATTATAAAAAAGAAGATTTAGTTATTAGAGAACCTAAAAAAGATATAGATGTTGATGTTGTAAGAAAAAAAGCTTTTGGTGCTTTAGAAGAAGACTTAGAAAAAACTTTAAATAAACCAACTAAAAAATTCTATAAAGAACGTGAAGAAGAATTACCAAAACCAAAAGAAGATGAAAAATCTATTGAAGATTTATTAGAAGAAACTTCATATGATGTTATTGATTTAAAAAATGAAGAAATAAATGAAGAAGATACATTTGAAACAAATACAATTGAACTTGAACAAGTAGATAAACCAAAAGAAAAAACTAAAGAAGAAAAAGAAGAAGAAACTTTAGAAAATGATTTATTTGATTTAATTGATTCAATGTATGACAATAGAGAGGATGAAGAATAATGGTCTTTTTACAAGAATTTTTACCAATAGTTATTTATATTTTATTAATTATTATTTTATTAATAGGAATTGTTTTAGCAATTAAATTAATTATAACTTTAGATAAAGTTGAAAGAACTGTAGATAATGTAAATGAAAAAGTTCATGCTTTAGATAGTTTATTTAGAATTATTGATACAACTACTGATAAAATTGTTTTAGTAACTGATAAAGTTGTTGAAACAGTAGTTAGTATGATTACAGGATTATTTACTAAGAAAAAAAGTAAAAAAGAAGAAGCTGAAGTAGTAGAAGTAAAAACCACAACTAAGAAAAAGAGTGCTAAATAATGGATGGTAAACATCGTAAATTTATAACTGGAGCCTTAGTTGGCTTAGGTTTAGGTTTACTAATCGCACCAAGTGAAGGTAGTGAATCTAGAAAAGAATTAAAGAAATCTTTAAATGATTTATTAGATTCTGTTAAAAATATTGATATTGAAAAAACTAAATCAGCTTTTATGAAAAGATTAAGTGAAATTAAAGATGAATTAATGGGCTTAGATGATGAAACTAGAAAAGAATTAGTTAAATTAAAATTAAATAAAATTAAAGAAACTTGTGAAGAATTAGAAAATATTGCTAAAGAAAATAAAATAGTTAAAATTGAAAATACAGCAAAAGAAGTAGAAGAAAGAATTGATATAATTTTAGATGAAATTAATAGCAAGAAAAAAACGGTAACTGTTAAGCAAAAAACAACTAAATCAAAAACAGCTAAGCCAAAAACAACAGTTAGAAAAACAGTTACTAAAAAAACTGTAAAGAAAAAAAGTAAAAATAAAGATTAATATTAGACCTATATTCATAGAAGTATAGGTTTTATTATTAATAAAAATGAAAAAAGTAATTAGTAGTGTAGAATTTCGCTTTTTAATAAAGAAATAATACTTAGTGACTTTTAAACAAATATTTGATAAAATTAATTTAAAGAAAGTGGGTTCATGTTATGAAAAAATACCTTATGGTATAATGAATTTTAAAACATTAATTGAAGAAAATTATTATTATGTGGATAAAACAATGTATTTAGAAAAACTAGAAAAGATGACTGATGCCTTAATAAATTTAAGACCAGGAAGATTTGGTAAAAGTTTATTTGAAAGTATGATGTTTTATTATTATGATATAAATAGTAAAGATTTATTTGATAAATTATTTAAAGGAACTTATGTTTATCAAAATCCAACTAAAGGAAAAAATAATTATTATGTCTTAAAGTTTGATTTTTCAGGTATTGATAGTGCAAATAAAAATAAAGAAGAATTAGCAATAGCTTTTAAGTATAAAGTTTTATCAGGTATAGAATCCTTTAACAGTTATTATGAAACTAAAATAGAAATTAATAAAGAAGAAGATGTTTCAAAAATAATGAATTATTTTCTTAAAAGTTTTGAAGCTATGAAATTAAAACACAAGATATATATAATAATAGATGAATATGATAATTTTACTAATGCTATTTTTGAAGGTGATATAGAGCGTTTTAAAGGTATTATGGAAAATGAAGGATTTATCAAAGCTTTTTATACAACAATTAAAGAAAATATGGGAACAATAATAGGAAAACTTTATGCTACTGGAATATGTCCAATTACTTTAAATTCAATAAATGCTGGGCTTAATATTTTAAATGATATCTCAACAGATATTGAATTTAATAGTATGATAGGTTTTACTCATAATGAAGTAAAAGATTTAATTAAAGAAGTAGTAGAATATAAAGACCGAGAAAAAATATATAATTTAATGGTAAATAATTATGATGGTTATTTATTTAATAAAGAAACAAAAGAAAGAGTTTTTACTTCAACTTTAATTATGTATTTATTAAGTTACTATGCAATATGTAAAGGAGCACCAAAAGAATTAATGGATGCAAATGTTGCTTATGGTTCTGGAAAAATTGAAAATATATTAAAATTAAAAAATAATAATTTTTATGAAGAGATATTAGATGAATTATTAAAAACAAGTGAAATAAATGGAACATTAAAATATAGTTTTAATTTATTAGGAAGTTTAAATAAAGATGATTTAATAAGTTTATTATATTATTTTGGCTATTTAACAATAAAAGAATATAATGAAGTATTAAATAAACTAAAATTTAAAATACCAAATAAATGTTAATTTAAAGGATATATAAACCAAAAAATATAGATTTTTTAAAAATTAAAATAGACAAACAGTAGATGTAAGG
>CANQIN010000033.1 GCA_947623995.1 uncultured Bacilli bacterium
AACTTCTTTCCAGATTTAATTTTTATAGTTTTATCCTTGTGTTTCTTTTGTAAAAATCTTTCTTTTTTTCTTCTTTCAGCTCTTCCCAAATTTTGACTTTCTTCAATTTCTTTAGCTAATTCTTCATTCATAATACAACCACCTTATTATGCATGTATTATATCAAAATTCTTTGCGAAGAAATTTATTTTAATTTTTACTCTTTTTGGCTGATAAAGAAGTTTAAATTTGCTAAACTAAAAGATATTTGATACAATGTAAATGTCTTTAGATTTGGTCTGTTGGTGAAGTGGTTAAACACGCGCGCCTCTCAAGCTCGTATACACGGGTTCAAATCCCGTACAGACTACCAAATGTAAATTAACTCTGTTTAGAGTTTTTTTAATTGCATTATTTTTTTATTTGTTCTAATATTAAAATAGAGAAGAGGTTAATAATGAAAATTGCTTTAATAAATGAAAATAGTCAAAAAAAGAAAAATGAATTAATTTTTAAAATTTTAGAAAAAACTGCTAAAAGATATGGTCATGAAGTTTTTAATTATGGTGTCAGAGAAGATAGTGATTATAAATTAGATTATGTTGGTGCTGGAATTTTAAGTGGGATATTATTAGGTAGTAAGGCTGTTGATTTTGTTATCAGTGGTTGTTCAACTGGTGAAGGCCTTTTAATAACGGCTAATAAAATGCCAGGAGTTATATGTGGTTATGTAAATAATCCTGTTGATGCTGAACTTTTTTTAAGAATTAATGGTGGGAATGCTATTTCCATCCCTTATGGTATGAATTTTGGTGTTGGCTTTGAAATTAATTTAGAAAATATTTTGCATACCCTTTTTCAAACGGAAGCTAAAAGTGGTTATCCAATAGATCGCAAAGAAATTCAAAATGATCAATTAAAAAAATTAAAATATCTTGATAATTTAAATCGTCAAGACTTATATCAAATATTAGATAAAATGGATAAAGACTTACTTTATCATATAATTAAAAATTCTTATTTTGAAGAAAATTTCTTTGCTTATAGCCAAGATGATAATATAAGTGAATTGTTAAAAGATTTAATTGATTTGTAGCCTAGCTACTTTTTTTTAAGTTTAAAATATGATAAGATTATTAGTAGAGGATAGAGTGATTTTTATGAGCAATGAAGCATTTTTTAGAAATCTATTAGAACGTTTTCCTAATTTAAATGACCTTGAATTTAAAGATAATACTTTAATATATCAAAATCAAACTATTAAATTAGATAATATTCATTTAGATACTTTTTTTAAACAAAATACTAATTTAACTCATAATTTATATAATTTAACTTCTAAAGAAGTTTTTAATATAATTGCTAATCATTGTATATTTAATATTAAAGAAAAAAATTATCTTAATTTAGATGAAAATATAATTATTAAAGGTATGAGAGTAATTAATCATAAAAATGAAAATGGTTTAATAAATAATTATATTTATCTTATTGATGAACAAGAAAAATCTTATATTGATTCTTGTGATTATGCGATTGAAGCTTTTAATTATTATAATCAAAATAATAGTGAATTTAATCAAATTACAGTTAGAATGATAAATGAATATTTAAAACAATTTAAAAATAATGAAATTAATGATGAAAAAGAAATAATTAAATTATATGAAATAAAAGATTATCTTCTATCACCATTAAAAGAAAAACTAGATTTATTTTTAGAAAAAATGAAAGAATTAGAATTAAAAGACAATAAAACTTTAGAAGAGCAAAAACTTTTAAGTGATTTTAAAGAATTTAGTAATATAAGTAAAAATGCTAATATGCAAAGAAAACTTAAAGCTAAAACAGGTTATTTTAATGGCTTTATTATTATTGCTTTAGTAACTACATTAGGAATTATTTTAAGTGTTTTATTAGTAAAAGGGTTGAGGTAGAGTTAAATGAAAAAGATTTTAATTATTATTTTATGTTTAGGATGTTTTGGTTGTAATAGTAAAAATATTGTTAATGAAGAAAAAGTTGTTAATGAAAGTCAAGTTACTTTAGATTTATTGGGTGAAGAAGAAATCGCTTTAAATTATAATGAAGAATATGTTGAACCAGGATTTAAAGCTTTAAATAAAAATAATGAAGATGTTAATGATTTAGTTAAAGTAACGGGTCAAGTTTTAAATAGACCGGGAGAATATACTTTATCTTATGAATTAAATGTTGATGATGAAATAATTACTAAAGAACGTAAAGTGGTAGTTAAAGCTTTAGAAGTAGAAGAAAATGCTAGTTTTGTTCCAGTTTTAATGTATCATTATTTTTATGATGATGAAGCGGGTGAAAAAGGAAGTGATACAAATTATTTAGCCAAAAGTTTATTTGAAGAACAATTAAAATATTTGAAAGATAATAATTATTATTTTCCAACGATGAAAGAATTAAAAGATTATATTGATGGTAATTTAAAATTGCCAAGTAAAAGTATTATTTTAACAATGGATGATGGAGCTGAAAGTAATTATCGAATTGCTTATCCTTTAGCTGTTCAATATCAAATTCCTATTGTGTGGTTTGTTGTTACTAGTTGGACAGATCCAAATTTACCATACCAACAAGAAATAATTAATTCAGGATATGTTAGTATGGAAAGTCATACTCATGATATGCACCGTGCTGGTTGCAGTGGGATGATGCATGGTGGTTTATTTCAATGTATCAGTAAAGAAGAAGGCTTAAAAGATTTAACAACTTCTAAAGAAATGCTTAAAACAGCTATTTCTCTAGCATATCCATTTGGTGATTATAATGATAATACTAAAGAAATGCTAAAAGAAGCTGGATATGATTTAGCTTTTACTACTGAATGGGGTGTTGTAAAACCTGGTATGGATAAATATGCTTTACCAAGAATTAGAATAAGTGATGGTAATTCACTGCAAACTTTTATTGATTCAATTTCATAAATTTGTTATACTATTAGAAATTTTTGTGAGGCGTAGTATATGAATTTAGATGAAGTTAAAAAGTATTTGATTTTATTTCAAACTTCTAAAGATGAAAATGCTTTTAAAATATTATTAAAAAATTATGAAAAATTATTATTATATTTTGTAAATAAATATTCATATTTAACATTATCTAAAGATGAATTAAAAGCCGCGGCTTTAAGAGGTTTTTATAGTGGACTTTTAAAATATGATTATGAAAATAATACCATGCAGCCTTTTACTACATATATTGGTAATTCTATTATTAATGAAATAATTATGGAAAATCGAAAATTAAAAAGAAAAAGAGAATTTTTATTATTGGATGAATCTATTAAAAATGAGAACAATAATATGGAAAGCTATATAAATAATCTTGTAGGAATGAATGAAGAAGATGTTTTTAGAATGGCTACTGAAAAATATCAAAGCGAAATAATTGAAGAAATGTTAAAATCATTAACGCCTAAACAAAGAGAAATAATTAAATATCGTTTTGGTGTTTGTGGATATCCAGAAAAAAAATTAGCAGAATTAGCAACACTATTTAATTGTTCTATACAATTTGTATCTTCATGTGAGCATAGTGCTTTAAAAAAGATGCGAAAATTATATAGAAGTAAATATCCAGATTTAAACGACATAATATGACATTATTAGTATACTTTTTTCTAAAAATAGCAAACTATTATTGGAAAGGAGAATTATAATGTTAACTAATATTAAAAAAATTAGTATTTTATTATTATTATTAACATGTTTTATAACAACAAATGTTAATGCTGAAAGTAAAACGGTAAATAATCAAGATGAATTAAAAAGTGCTTTAAGTAATAAAGATATTGATACTATTATTTTAGGTAGTGATATTAATACTACAGAAAAAATAAATATAACTAGACCAATTTATCTTGATGGAAAAAATCATACAATAAAATATGTTGGTAAATTTGGCGATAGTGATGATTTTACTGTTTGGGCAGGCATTTATGTTTTACAAGTTTATAAAACCAATGCTACTATTAAAGATATTAAATTAACAGGTGGCAATGCAGGTCTATTAATTAATGGTTCAGTTGTTAAACTAGAAGGAACAATTGATGTATCAGGAAATGGTTTTGGAGGAATTGAATTAGGTAAGGGAGCAAATGTCGAAGAAGCTCCAAGAGTTGATTTAGATAGTAGTACTGATTTAAAAAATGAAAGTGAAAGTAGTGATAAACCAACATTATGGGTACCAGATGATACAAGTGGAGCTGTAATGTCTATTTATGGTGTGAAAGAAACTTTAAATGCTGGTGAAGAATTATCATTAAATGAAATTGATGAATTATTTGATATTGATGTAAATCCTCAAACTAATGATAGTATAATTTTTATAATATTAATTGCTATAAGTTTAATAGGAATATTAAATATTAATAAAATAAAAAATATGTAATGTTAAAATGCAAAGTAATAATTTATTTTGCATATTTTTTATTATTATAAATAGATAAAAAGTGGTTTAAAATTATAGTTTAAACTTGACACAGGGGGGGGGTTAAGTGTTAATATATATATAAAGATAGAAGGTGTCTTATATATGGAAAAGAAAAGAATAATAAGAAATATAATATTAGTAGTAATAACAGCATTAATAGTAAGTTTAACAGCAACATTTGCATTTTGGAAAAAAGAAGTAGATCAAGTAGAAAGTAATTTTGTCAAAAGTTTATGTATGGATGTAAGTTTAATAAATGAAGAAGATGATATCTTATTAGAAGATGCATATCCAATAAGTGATGAAGAAGGATTAAGTTTAAAACCATATAAATTTACAATCAAAAATAATTGTGAAACAACAGCTAAATATAATATCAATTTTGAATTATTAAATAGTACAACCTTAAGTGATGAATATGTAGCAATAAGTTTAAATGGAGTAAAAAATGGAATCTTAAATGAACTAGATAAAACAAGTACAACAATAGAAAATGCTTTAAGTAGTGAATCAGGATATAGCTTAGAAGAAGGAACATTAAATGGTGGAGAAGAAAAGAATTTTGAACTAAGACTATGGATGGATAAAAGTGTAACAGCAGAAGATGAAGAATCAATGGAAAAAACATTAGAAGGAAAAATAACCTTAATAGCAGATTATGTTCCTCAATTAGAAATAAATAATACTTTAACAGAATGGGGACTTACAGACACTATAAGTATTCATGGATATAGTAGATATCATAAAATAGTAGCTTACAGTATAAGTGAAGAAAAAGATACATTTAATTGGAAAGATATTGAAGGCAAAAAAGAAATAAAAATTGAAGAAGAAATAGATCATAATGGCAAATATTATGTAAGTATCAAAGATGAAGTAGGAGGAATAACAACAAAAGAAATAACAATAGATAAAATAGATGATGTATTACCAGAAATAATAGAAATAAATATTGATAAAACATGGGGAACAAGAAAAGAAATAAAAGTTTTAGCAATAGATAAAGAAAGTGGAATAGTAGCATATCAAATAACAAAGAGTTTTGAACCAGAGAAAGAGTGGAATGAAATAGAAGCAACAACAGAAGAACAAACATTTACGAAAGAAATAACAGAAAATGGTGAATGGTATATTCATATCAAAGATAAAGTAGGAAATGTAAAAACAGATAGTATCAATGTAGATAGTATAGATGATGAAGGACCAACAATAACACTAGAAAATGCAAATGATGGAGTATGGACCAAAGAAGATGTAAATGTTATATTAAATATCAATGAAACAGGAAGTGGAATAGATTATTGTGAAGAAAGTACAGATGATAGTGAATACACAAGAATAGAAGAAGAAGCAAGTAATAGTCTAACATTAACATATACAGGAAATCATAATGAAACAAGATATTATAGATGTTATGATAAAGTAGGAAATGTTGGAAACACCATAAATACAACATTAAAGATAGATCAAGAATTACCAACAATTGAAAGTGTGACAAAAGATATTGATACTATGACAAATCAAAGTGTAACAATAACTATAAAAGCAAGTGATGATGTAGAATTAGATAGTAAACCATATAGTTTTGATGGAGGAGAAAGTTGGATAGAAGAAAACTATAAAGAATATCAATATAATGATACAAATATAAGTATTCAAGTAAAAGACCATGTAGGAAATATAACAACATATGATAAAGAAATAATAGTAGATAATATTGATAAACAAGGCCCAACCATAAGTAATGTTGAAACAACACCACAAGGATGGACCAACACATCAGTAACAATAAAAGTAACAGCAAGTGATGATGTAAAACTAGCAAGTGAAGCCTATAGTTTTGATGATGGATTACATTATCAAGAAAGTAATGAAATGACGTATGAAAATAATAAAAGTGGAATAAAAATCAAAGTCAAAGATGATGTAGGAAATGAGACAAGTTATGATGAAGAAATAAATATAACCAATATTGATCATACCGAACCAAGTATAAGTGGAGTAAGTAAAAGTGAAAGTAATTGGACAAGTGGAAGTGTAACATTAATAATAAATGGAGCAGAAGACTTAGGAGGAAGTGGCCTACATGATAAAGATAGATATAGTTTTGATGGAGGAGTCAATTGGCAATTAGGAAGCACCAAAGAATATTTAGCAAATGAAAGTAATATTGTAATTAAAGTACAAGATAATGCTGGAAATATTTATACCTATGAAGAAGTCCAAAGTATAACCAATATTGATACAGATGGCCCAGATATCAAAAGCATGAATGTAAGTAATGAATGGGAACAAACAAATGAAATAAGTACAACAGTAATAGATAAAGATAGTGGAATAGCAGGATATGAATATAGTACAAGTGAGACAATAAATAATAATAACTTAACTAAACAAGATAACTTAACAGAAGAACAAACATATAAAAAGAATGTTGATGTAAATACCAAATGGTATATCCATGTTAAAGACCAAGTAGGAAATGTAAGTAGTAGAAATATTACAGTAGAAAAAGTAGATAAAGATGCTCCAACAATAGAAGTAGTAAATGATAAAACAAGTTGGACAAACGAAGATGTAACAGTCAAAATAAATATAAGTAATATATCAAGTGGAAGTGCATTTGATTATTGTGAAGAATCAACAAATGATAGTGATTATACAAGAATGACAGAAAGTTTAAGTAATAATACAATATCAAAAACATATACAGGAAATCATAATGAAACAAGGTATTATAGGTGTTATGATAAAGCAAATAATAGAAGTTTAACAAAAAGTACAACATTAAAAATAGACCAAAGTTTACCAAGTATAACAGGAGTAAAGAAAAGTAATAGTAGTTGGACTAATCAATCAGTAACATTAACAATCGAAGGAGCAACAGATAGTGGAGGAAGTAACTTACATGATAGTAAAAGATATAGTTTTGATGGAGGAGTAACTTGGCAATTAAGTAATAAAAAAGAATATAAAGCCAATGAAAGTAATATTACAATCAAAGTTCAAGATAATGCAGGAAATATATATACCTATCCAACCAAACAAGAAATAACTAATATTGAAAAAGAATTACCAAGTATAACAGGGGTAAAGAAAAGTCCTGATGGTTGGACAAATGGAACAGTAACTTTAACAATAGAAGGAGCAAGTGATTCTGGAGGAAGTAAATTACATGACACAGCAGCCTATAGTTTCAATAATGGAGTTGATTGGCAAGCAAGTGCATCAAAAGGATACTCATCAAATGAAAGTGATATAGTAATAAAAGTAAGAGATAATGCAGGTAATATCTATACCTATCCAACAGCTCAAAGTATAACCAACATTGAAAAAGAATTACCAAGTATAACAGGAGTAAGTAAAAGTAATAGTTCATGGACCAAAGATAATGTAACCTTAACAATCAATGGAGCTACAGACTCAGGAGGAAGTGGATTACATGATACATCAGCCTATAGTTTTAATAATGGAACAGATTGGCAATCAAGTAATAAAAAAGAATATCAAGCAAATGAAAGTAACATCATAATAAAAGTAAGAGACAATGCTGGAAATATCTATACCTATCCAACAGCCCAAAGTATAACCAATATCGATAAAGAACCACCAAGTGTGCCAACAGTAAATTTAAATGGTTATGTAAGTGGAACAGAAACATATGATGACGTCAAAATAAGTTTAACATCAACAGATAATCAAAGTGTATCATACTATGAATATTCTACAAATAAAAGTAGTACAACAAAAGTACCAAATAATCCATGGACAATAGGTGATGAATTAAATGCCACATATTACTTTAGAGCAGTAGACCATGTAGGAAATCCAAGTGGATGGACAGGTGCATATACAATAAATAAGAAAACTGGAGTTGATATTGCTGGAACTAAAATACCATTAGTAGAAAGTGGAGATGGCTTATATAAAATAGAACATAACGATTTAACGGAACTAAGTAGTATATGGAATAAAACAGAATATCGATATGCTGGAGTAGACCCAGATAACTATGTCAAATTTAATAATGAAATATGGCGAATAATAGGCTTAGTAAATGTAAAAGTAGGAGATAGTGTAGAACAAAGAGTAAAAATAGTAAGAACAGATGGAGTAAATAATCAAAAAGTATTTGGAAATTATGCCTGGGATAAAGATGTGGATTATACAAATAATTGGACGACAAGTAAATTAAAAGATATGTTAAATGGAATATATTATGAAAGTAGTACAGGTGAATGTTATACAGGAAATAATGGAAGTGCAGCATCAGAAAATACGTGTGATTTTAATGTAGGAACAGATTTGCCAAAAGGCTTAGATGACACAGCAAGAGAAATGATAGATAAAGAAGTAATCTGGAATATAGGTGGATGGAGTACTTCAAAAATAACAGCCAACCAATTTTATGAAAAAGAAAGGGGTACGAATACTTATCAAAATCAGTATCCAAGTGAATGGAGTAATGAAACAGAAGTAGGAGGAAAGCATAATGGGATTGGATTAATATATCCAAGCGATTATGGCTATGCCGTAGGAGGAGAAGTAAGAAATAATTGTTTAACAAAAAATTTATATGATTATGATAGAGGCAATTGTAAGACAAATGATTGGTTAAAACCAAATAATTATTTATGGACTTTATCGCCGTATTCCTCTCGCTCCAACTATGCGTTCGTTGTCAATTCATCCGGGGATGTCAACTACGGCTACAGCGTCTACGGCGCGCTTGGGGTTTGGCCGGTCGGGTATCTTAAAACCTCAACTAAAATTGTTGATGGTTCTGGAGAAATAGGCTTACCATATATTTTAAAATAATATCACTCTTAAATCCTTTCTATCTTTATTAATTTAGAATGTATAACTATTCTTTTATCTCCTAAACCATCTAAACATGTTGATAAAGTAAGAATTTTATCATTTTCATTGATAGAAGTATTAAAATTAAAAATACTTCTATTTTTCATGGCTTGAATAAAATTAATAAATTCATCATTAATAAAATGAGTTTTAATGTATTCATTTTCAGCTATTATAGTATAAACACTAAAAATTTGAAAAAGCATTTTATTATTAGTTGTTGTTAAATAAATTAAATTGTGATTTGGTTCTTTAAACCAATTTTCATCTAATAATTGTTTTAGAGAAGTAAACATGGAATTATCTAATCTTCGGTGTCCATAAATAATGGAATTTTTATTTAAGTCATTTAATTTATTACGATAATCACTAAATATTGAACCTGCTTTATTATAATTTTTATTAAAGTCGTGGTCTAAATAAAAATCATTATTATTTGTTTGCACTACAGGATAATTAACATTAGTGCCACCAACTGCTAAATAAGCTACTGTATCTGAATTTTGCTCTTTATATTCATTTAAATTGACATCTAATAAGGGATAATTAAGATAATTAAAAGTTGTATCATTTCCATCAGTTGGAGGATTATAAATAATTGGTTTAGAAAAAGAATCATAGATATTTTGATTATGATAATTATCTGATATCCAAAAAAATAGATAACTAATTAAACTAAAAGTAATTAAAAGAGTTAAAAAAGTTTTTAAATTATATATTTTTTTCATAATCTTCACCATTATAATTATATTGTCATATATTAGGATATTTTATACTATATTAGCACTCGATATTGACAAGTGCTAATATATGTTATATAATTTATTTGATTTTAAAGGAGGTATGTTTTATGTATGAACAAAATAATGAATTAGAAAATGTTTTAGAAAAATATGGAAGAGATATTACTAAGAATGTTTCTGATAATAAAGTAGATCCGGTTATTGGCCGTGATGAAGAAGTTAGAAATGTTATTAGAATTTTATCAAGAAAAAGTAAAAATAATCCGGTTTTAATTGGAGAACCAGGGGTTGGTAAAACGGCTATTGTCGAAGGTCTTGCCCAAAGAATTATTAAAAAAGATGTTCCCAATAGTTTAAAAGATAAAACCGTTTGGGAACTTGATTTAGGTTCTTTAGTTGCTGGGGCTAAATATCGAGGAGAATTTGAAGAAAGATTAAAAGCTGTTTTAAAAGAAATTAAAAATAGTGATGGTAAAATAATTATGTTTATTGATGAAATTCATATGATAGTTGGTACTGGTGCCGAAGGAACAATGGATGTAAGTAATATGTTAAAACCAATGCTTGCTAGAGGGGAAATTCATGTTATTGGGGCAACTACTTTAAATGAATATCGTAAATATATTGAAAAAGATGGAGCTTTAGAAAGACGTTTTCAAAAAGTTTTAGTTAGTGAACCAACTGTCGAAGATACAATAACTATTCTAAGAGGTTTAAAAGAACGTTTTGAAATTTATCATGGCGTATCAATTAAAGATAATGCTTTAATTGCCGCGGCAACTTTATCTGATCGTTATATAACTGATCGTTATTTACCAGATAAAGCTATTGATTTAGTTGATGAAGCTTGTGCAACTATTAAGATGCAACTTGATAGTGAACCAGCTTCCCTAGATAATTTAAAAAGAAAAATAATGAGTTTAGAAATTGAAAAAGAAGCTATTAAAAAAGAAAAAGATGAATTAAATAAAAAACGTTTAGAAGAAATAAATGAATCTTTAGAAAAACTAAAAGCTGAAGAACATGAATTAAGAAATAAATGGGAAACTGAACAAAAAAATAAACAAGATATTAATAAGAAAAAAGAAGAATTAGAACAAGCTCGTTTTAAATTAGATCAAGCTAAAAGTGACTATGATTTAGAAACTGTTGCAAGACTACAACACGGACTTATTCCGAAACTAGAAACCGAATTAAAAACCTTACAAGAAGAAATAAAAGATGGGATGTTATCTGATATTGTTGATGATGAAAAAATTGCCATGATTATCTCTCGTTGGACTAATATTCCGATTAGTAAATTAGTTAGTGGCGAGAAAGATAAATTACTTGGTTTATTTAATAACTTAAAGATGCGGGTTATGGGTCAAGATAATGCTTTAAAACTAGTAAGTGATGCTATTATAAGAGCAAGAAGTGGAATTAAAGACCCTAATAAACCAATTGGCTCCTTTATCTTTTTAGGGCCTACTGGTGTTGGAAAAACCGAAGTTGCTAAATCACTAGCTTATGAATTATTTGATGATGAACGTCACATGATTAGAATTGATTGCTCAGAATATATGGAAGCCTTTAATGTATCACGTTTAATTGGAGCTCCTCCAGGATATGTTGGATATGATGAAGGTGGAGTATTAACCGAAGCTATTAGACGTAATCCTTATAGTATTGTATTATTTGATGAAATAGAAAAAGCTCATAAAGATGTCTTTAATATTTTACTTCAAATTTTAGATGATGGACGTCTTACTGATAGTCAAGGAAGAACAGTTGATTTTAAAAATACCATTATTATTATGACGAGTAATTTAGGTAGTGAATATATCTTAGATAATGAAGAAAATGCTCATGAGTTAGTAATGGAATCTTTAAAAAATGCTTTTCGACCTGAACTTATCAATCGAATTGATGAAATTATTATCTTTAATTCTTTACCTAAAGAAGTTATAGGTGATATTGTCGATAAAATAATTAAAGAAATTGAAAATCGTTTAAAAAATTATCATCTTAAAATAAATTTAAGTGAAGAAGCTAAAACTAAAATAATTGAAGAAGCTTATAATCCTAACTTTGGCGCTAGACCAATAAAAAGATATGTAACTAGTCATATTGAAAATTTACTTGCTCATGAATTAATAAATGAAGATTTAAAAATAAATACTATTTTTAATATCAAAGTTAAAAATAATGAATTTATTATTGAAAGAACATCTAATTAAAGTTGTTCTTTCTTTTTTTATTAAAAAACATTTTCAAACATTTGTATTTGTGGTATAATGTAATTATCTTAGAGGGTGATGAAAATGAAGTTTAATAATTTGAAAGATTTAATTTTATATCAAAGTGAAAATACTAATAAAACTATTGAAGTTTTATATGATGATGAAGATTTTTGGTTAACTCAAAAAACAATGGGAGAATTGTTTAATGTTAAAGTTAATACCATTAATTATCATTTAAAAGAAATTTTTTCTAGTAAAGAATTAAATGAAAATTCAGTTATTCGAAAAATTCGAACAACTGCTACAGATGGTAAAAAATATAATACAAACTTTTATAGTTTAGATGCTATTATTGCAGTAGGATACCGGGTAAATTCTAAAGAAGCTACTAATTTTAGAATATGGGCAACTAATACTTTAAAAGAATATATTAAAAAAGGTTTTGTTTTAAATACTGAATTATTAAAAAATGGACCTAAATTTGGGAAAGATTATTTTGATGAATTATTAGTTAAAATTAAAGAAATAAGAGCAAGCGAAAGAAGATTTTATCAAAAGATAACTGACATTTATAAAGAGTGTAGTTATGATTATGATAAAAATAGTGATATTACTAAAGAATTTTATAAAAATGTTCAAAATAAATTACATTATGCTATTACAACAATGACTGCCCCTGAAATTATAAAATCACGAGCTGATTCTAAAAAAGATTATATGGGACTTTCTACTTGGAAAAATGCTCCTGATGGAAAAATACTTGAAACTGATGTAGTAATTGCTAAAAATTATTTAACTGAAGAAGAAATTAAAGAGTTAAATAATCTTGTTTCAATGTATTTAGATTTTGCTGAACGACAGGTTAAATTAGGACATATTATTTCTATGAAAGAATGGAAAGAAAAATTAGAATTATTTTTACAATTAAATGAGTATAACATTTTAAAAGATAATGGTAAAATTTCTAGAGAAATAGCTGATAAGTTTGCCCTAGATGAATATGAAAATATCGAGTTGTTCAAGATCAAAAATATATTTCTGATTTTGATGAATTAATAATTGAAACTAAAAGTATTGAGTCATCAAAATAATTTTTTTGCCAAATATTAGCAATCATTTGTTCGTGACAATAGCAAACTTTTGTGCTATATTTATGATGGTGATAAAGATGAGCTTAGAAGAAAAATTAAAAATTCTTGCCGATTCAGCAAAATATGATGCTTCTTGTTCTTCATCGGGTAGTACTAGAACAAATGATAAAGGTCTAGGTAATGCTTCTTTTAGCGGAATTTGTCATTCTTTTTCTAGTGATGGTAGGTGTATTTCCCTTTTAAAAATCTTAATGACTAATTGTTGCATTTTTGATTGTAAGTATTGTATTAATAGAAGAAGTAATGAAGTAAAAAGAGCCATATTTACACCGGAAGAAATTTGTGAAATAACGATTAATTTTTATAAACGTAATTATATTGAAGGTTTATTTTTAAGTTCCGGAATAATTAAAAGTCCTGATTATACCATGAATAAATTAATTGAAACAATTAGTTTATTAAGAAATAAATATCATTTTAATGGCTATATTCATGTTAAAGCTATACCTGGAGCTAGTAATTATTTACTAAAAAAATTAGGCAGTTTAGTTGACCGTATGAGTGCCAATATTGAACTTCCAACAAGTGATGGGCTAAAACTTTTAGCCCCTAATAAAAATCATCAAAAAGTTACTGATATCATGCAAACCATAAAAGAAAATAAAAGTAAAAATTTTGTTAATGCAGGTCAAAGTACCCAAATGATTATCGGAGCAACTAAAGAAAGTGATTACAATATTTTAAAAATGAGTAGTAATTTATATGATAAATATCATTTAAAAAGAGTTTTTTA
>CANQIN010000034.1 GCA_947623995.1 uncultured Bacilli bacterium
AATAAATATTATGAATTATATCCAGGTGTTAAAAAATATATGGATAGTATTGTGGAAGAAGCTTATTCTAAAGGATACGTTAGAACTTTATTTAATCGTAAAAGAGTTATTCCGGAACTTACTTCAACTAATTTTATGGTTAGAAATGCTGGGGAGCGAATCGCACTTAATACCCCAATTCAAGGAACAAGTGCTGATATAATTAAAAAAGCAATGGTGGAAATTGCTAAAAAGTTTAAAGAAGAAAATATCGAAACCAAAATGGTTTTACAAGTTCATGATGAATTAATTTTTGATGTTATTAAAAGTGAAAAAGAAAAAGTTGAACGAATTGTCAAAGATATTATGATTAATACAATTAATTTAAATGTTCCTTTAAAAGTAAGTGCTGATTATGGTACTGATTGGTATGAAACTAAATAGATTAATCATAATATTTATTGGTGATAAATGTGAATAAAATTAAAATTGGGGTTTTTCCAACAATTAAAGAAGTTGATAATGAATATTTAAAATCATATGATTTTTTAGAACGTTATTTACTTCCTTTAATTAATGAGGATGTAACGCCAATTCTTTTAATTGCTTTAAACAAAGAATATTTAATAGAAGAATTAAAAAAATGTGATGCCTTATTAATTCCAGGTGGAAGTGATATGAATTCTTTAATTTATGATGCCCTAGAATATGCTTGCCAAAATAAAATGCCAGTTTTAGGAATATGTATGGGAATGCAAATGATATGTGCTTATTCTATGCTTAAAAATGAAAAAGAATGGACTAAAGAAAAAATTAAGGAAATTGAAGATTTTGTTATTAGACCAATAGGTAATGATTCTCATCATCAAGTTAAAGAAAAAATTGATAATTTAGAAAAAGCCAATACCGAAATATTTATTGAACCAACTTCTAAATTATATAAATATTTTAATAAGCAAAAAGTTGTTGTTAAGTGTTTTCATGATGATGCAGTTTACCACATTGATAAATTATTAAAAGTGACATCTTTTTCTAAAGATGGTATACTAGAGTCAGTGGAAAGCAAAAGTGATGATTGGCTTTTAGTTGGAGTCCAGTTTCATCCTGAGCTTTCTAATAGTGACCAAGTAATTAAAGGTTTTATTAATGATGTAAAGGATGATATTGATGCCAGAGATAGCCGAAGTAGAGACAGTAAGAAATACTCTAAAAAATAAAATATTAAATAAAAAAATTAAAGAAGTTAAAATTATTTATCCAAAGATAATTGAAACTGATTTAGACGAATTTAAAAAAGTTATGGAAGGAAATACTTTTCATGATATTAAAAGAATTGGTAAATATTTAATTTTTGAATTAGATAAGCATTATTTAATTAGTCATTTAAGAATGGAAGGTAAATATTTTTTAAAAAATAGTAATGAAGAAATATTAAAACATGAACATCTTATTTTTAAATTTAGTGATAATACTGACATGCGTTACCACGACACCAGAAAATTTGGACGTATGGCTTTAGTTTTAAAAGAAAATCTTTATGATTATGAGGGAGTAAAAAAACAAGGTATTGAACCAATTGATGATAAATTATCTAAGGAATATTTATATGATAAATTTAAAAATAAAAGTATTCCTATGAAAACGCTTTTACTTGATCAAACTATTATTAGTGGTTTAGGTAATATTTATGCTGATGAAGTATTATTTGAAGCTCGAGTAAATCCTTTTAAGTTAGGTAAAGATATTACTTTGAGTGAATGTGATAGGATAAAAGCATCTTCTAAAAAAATTATTTTAAAAGCCATTGAAGAGGGTGGAACTACCATTAGAAGTTATACTTCAAGCTTAGGGGTAACGGGAAGATTTCAACAATATTTAGGTGTTCATAAACAAGAGGGAAAACCCTGTAAAATATGTAAGACTATTATTAAAAAAGCTAAAGTAAATGGACGTTCAACTTATTATTGTGAAAAGTGTCAAAACGTAAAAAAATAAGACAAGGTTAATAGCCTTGTCTTACTTCCATTATAACTGGTAAAATCATGGGGTGTCTTCCTGTTAAAGCACTGATAAAAGGATGTAAATCTAAAATAATTTGATTTTTTAAATCAGTATAAGTATAAGTATTTTTTTGTAATGATTCTTTGACAATACTGGTTATTTTCTTTTCGATTTTATCAATTAAATCAGCATTTTCATTTACCATAACAAATCCTCTAGTAGTAACATTCGGTTTTATTAACAATTGTCTAGTAATTGGATTAATATTGATGATGGCAAGTAAGATGCCATCTTTACTCATTACTTTCCGGTCTTTTATAACAGAGCCACCAACATCTCCAATTCTAGAACCATCAACATAAACGTCTCCTGCTTCAACTGGTGTGCCTCTTTCTACACCATCATTTGTCAAGTTAATAACGTCACCATTTTTACAAATAAAGATGTTTTCACTTGGAATACCACAATCTTCGGCAATTTGTTTATGAGCCATTAACATTCGATATTCACCATGCATTGGCATGAAATACTTGGGATTTACTAGGCGAAGCATTAACTTTAATTCTTCTTGTTTGGCATGTCCAGATGTATGAATATCACTAAATTCTTCATTAGTGAAAACTTTAACTCCTTTTAAATATAACTTATTAATAACCCGATTAACACTTTCAGCATTTCCTGGAATTGGCTTAGCCGAGAATACTACTAAATCATCTGGTAATAGACTAATTTGTTTATGAACACCATTAGCAATTCTGGTTAAAGCAGCTAATGGTTCACCTTGACTTCCGGTACATAAAATACAAACTTCATTTCTTTTTAAACCTTTTGCTTTATTGGCATCAATAAAAATACTTTTATCTTTAATTAAACCATTATTTAAAGCAATTTCAATACTTGTTTCCATTGAGCGACCAAATGTTATAATTTGCCGATTATTCTTCCGGCATGTTTCGACAATATGTTTAATACGATAAATATTAGAAGCAAATGTTGCAATAATAATACGACCATGATGTCTAGATATAATATCATTTAAAGTTTCATCAACACAAGATTCACTTTTGGAAAAACCTTCTGATAAAGCATTGGTACTATCGCTTAAAAGTATTTTGACTCCTTCTTTACCGATTTTGGCCATTTTATGTAAGTCAGCCATTGGGCCAATAGGGGTTAAGTCAAACTTAAAGTCACCCGTTTCAAAAATCGTTCCTTGAGGAGTATGAACTACCACGGCAAATGAATCAGGTATCGAATGGGTAGTATTTATAAATTCCACATTAAAGTATTTGGTTTTTAAATGCGAAAATTGATTAATTTCTTCTAATTTTTCATATTTAATATTATTATCAATTAATTTCTTAGATATTAAACTAATTGCAATTTTTGGTGAATAAATAACGGGAATTTTAACTTTTTGAAGTAAAAAAGCAATCCCCCCAATATGATCTTCATGACCATGCGTAATAATTAAACCCTTAATTTTATCTTCATTTTTCTTTAAATAAGTAACATCTTGAATAACATAATCAATACCCATTAATTCATCTTCAGGAAACATTACCCCAGCATCAATAATTAAAATTTCATCATCATGGGTAATAACATACATATTTTTACCAACTTCACCTAAGCCGCCTAAAGCAACAATCGATGTAATATCTTTTTTATTTTGCATCAAAATCATCCTCCTAAAATAAAAAAATAAAGTTGTTCTTCTTGACCTAAATTATAACGCAAAAAATTGAACTTGTCTATAATTAATGTTATACTTTTACTTAGGGGGATTTTATATGTTACTTACAACTGCTAATTTAGAAAATTATGCCAAGAATGTTTTAGGAATACCTTATGTTAATTTTGAAGGTATTGATCCAAACACGATTAAAATGATTTTAAAAGTTTTAAAAGAAGCTTTTAGATGCTATCCACTTTTAGCTAATTCGCTAGTTTTGGTTGGCAATCAAGAATACTTAAATAATTATTTTAGTTTAACCTATTATGCTGATTATAAAAACTTCAAACCAAAATCTAAAATAGCTAATTTAATTTTTCCAAAGTATGCAAGCTTTGTAACTCTTCATTTATATTATTATCAACATAATCATCAATTTTTGGGAATTGGGATTTTACCATTACTAGAAAAATATGATTTTAAAAAATTTAAACAATTAGTTTTAAATGATGAAGCAACCATTAAGCATCGTGAATTAATTGAAGCTAATTTTTGGCATGAAGTAGGTCATATGTTAGATTTTATAATGGGAATAAGTAATACTTATGATTTTCAAAAAATTATTAGTAATCATGATATTTTAAAAGAAGTGTCAATGTATGCTACAACAAGTCCCAAAGAGACTTTAGCAGAAGCTTTTGCGGAGTATATTGCCGAATTAAAATTACATGAATTAGATGATGGTTTAATTAAAGATATTGGTTCTTTAGTTGATAAAACTTATATAAAGTATGCTAATAATTATTTTTTAAGAAAACAATTTATGATTAAAGATAAATACTTAATAGAAAGAAAGAGGATAAAATGACTTCTAATGATTATGAATTATATACTAAAAAAGTCTTAGGTATTCCTTATGTTAATTTTGCAAATATTGATGAAGATATTATTAAAATTATTTTAAAAGTTTTAAAAGAGGCTTTTAATCGGTATCCACTTCTTAATCGTTCTTTAATTGCTATTGGTAATAAAGAAGATATTAATAATCAACTTCTTTTAACATATTGTTCTGATAAAAATTGTTGGCATGATTGGCAAAGAAAATATCAAAATGATGATTATGTAGGTAATATATCACATTCAACCTTTGTGACTAGTTGTTTAGAACAATATGGTGACTGTTACTATCTTAGTTTGTGCTTATGTCCAATTTTAGAACAATTAAGTTTCCTAGATTTTGAAAAATATAAAAAAGAAAATCCTAATGGTCATGTAGCTATTAAAGAAACATTCTTAAAACCAGCTGTTTGGCATGAAATAGGTCATATGTTAGATTTTATTATGCATATATCAGATTCCCTAGCTTTAGAAAAAATAGTTAGAAATCATGATATAGAAAAAGAAATCTCTTTATATGCTACTATTGATAAAGCTGAATTACTTGCTGAAGCATTTTCAATGTATATTTTAAAAGAAAATAATCATTTAATTAAAAAAATAGGTTTATTAATTGATAAAGAATATTTAAGATATTCAAAAAATGTGTTATTAAAAGAAAAATTTAATATTCAAAAATATTATAGGAAGTGATGAAATGAACAACGAATTAGAAATGGATGCTAAAGTAAATATGAATATTCCTTTTGTTAATTTTGATGGGTTAGATTCCTTTATTGTTAGAGATATTTTAACAACGATTAATAAAGCTTATGATAGATATCCTTTACTTAAAGATTCCATTGTTTTTATATATCAAAGTGCAGATTTTAATAAATATGAAAATTTGATTAGATGTTCTAATAAAGAATATTGGACAAAATGGCGAGAATTTACGAAAAATTCTAATAATATAATATCTTATTATCAAGAAGTATATGATAAAAAATTATCAACAGTTACAACCGTTAGTCATTATAATAAACAAATTGAAAATATGGGATTAGTAATTGGTTCGGGTTTTAAAAATATTAGTTATACTAAATTACAGTGTATGTGTATAGAAGATAGTATAAGTGGTTTTAAAACTAGTCATTGCCGTTATTTTGATAGTATTGTTTGGCATGAAATAGGTCATATGTTAGACTATATTTTACATATAACTCAAAAAGAAGAATTAAAAAAAATGTTATTTAATGTTAATATTAATAAAGAGATATCAGAGTATGCTACTACATCTTTATATGAAGTTGTTGCAGAGGCTTTTGCAGAGTATATTAAAGCTATAGAAGCAAATGAATTAGAAGATGGAATAGTTAAAAGAATAGGTTTATTAATAGATAGAGAATATTTAAGATATGCTCATAATCAAGGTTTAAGAGAACAATTTAATATTAAGAGAAATTTTCCACAAGCAAGGAGGAGATAGAGATGGGATTATTTGCTAAAATAAAAAATATTGTTAGTAAAAAAGAAGAAGTTAAAGAAGAAAAAAAAGAATTAGAAACTTATGATGAAGGTCTTAAAAAGACTAGAGAAGAATTTGTTTCAAAATTAAATTTATTAGGCATTAAATATACGAAGGTTAATGATGAATATTTTGAAGAATTAGAAGACATACTAATTATGGCTGATATTGGGGTAAATACAGTTTTTAAATTTTTAGATCGTTTAAAGGCTAGAGTTAAAAAAGAGAATATTGTTGATACTAAATATTTAAATGAAGTTATTGTCGATGAATTATTTATTATTTATGTTGAAAACGAATCATTAAGCGATAAAATTAGGGAAGCCGAAAGTGGACCAACAGTTATTTTAATGGTCGGTGTAAATGGTGTTGGAAAAACAACAACAATTGCTAAACTTGCTCATAAATACCAAAGTAGTGGTAAAAAAGTTATGATGATTGGAGCTGATACTTTTAGAGCAGGAGCCATTCCTCAATTAAAGAGTTGGGCAGATAAAATTGATTGTTTATTTTATGGCAAAGAAAATACTGACCCTTCTAGTGTTATTTATGATGGTTTAAAAATGGCTACTGAAGAAAAAATTGACTATGTATTTATTGATACAGCAGGACGTTTGCAAAATAAAGTTAACTTAATGAAAGAATTAGAAAAAATGAACAAAGTAATTGCGTCCTTTATTCCTGATGCTCCTCATGAAACCCTTTTAGTAATTGATGCGACAACCGGTCAAAATGGTATTTTACAAACTAAAAGTTTTAAAGAAATTACCAATATTACTGGAATAGTTTTAACCAAACTTGATGGAACTGCTAAAGGTGGAATTGTTCTAGCTATTAAAGAAGAAACTAATATTCCGGTTAAATTTGTTGGTTTTGGTGAAAAGATGGAAGATTTAAAACCATTTGATATTGAAAATTATATTTATGGTTTATTTAAGGATATGATTAATCATGAATAAAGTAATGTACTATAATGAATTATTTTCATATTATAAAGAATTGTTAACTAAGAAAGAACAAGAAGTTTTTTCTTTATATTATGAAGAAAATTTATCGATGGGAGAAATTGCTCAAATTAAAAATATTTCTCGAAGTGCTATTGGATTTAAGATTAAAAATGTTGAAGAAAAACTTGATAATTATGAAAAAATATTAAAAAAAAGAGAAATATTTCATAAATTACAAAAAACTATTTCAAAAATAGATAATAATTTGATAAAATTAGAATTGGAGAAGATTATCGAAGAGTAATATAGAAGGTGTAACATGAAAAGAAAGATTATTATAATTAGTTGTATTATTTTAATAATTTCGGCTTTAATAATAAGCAATTTTCATGGTGCCTCTGCTGCTAATGTTATGGGACCTTCAACAGGATTACAATGTGAAGATGAAGTAGTGGGATCTGATGGAAAGACTACTAAAGCCTGTACTCTTCAACTTGAACTGTTAGAAGATGCCTCTTTTAATACTTTACATGTTTGGTTTAGTACTTTAAGTAATTTAAAAGTTAAAGAGATCACTTATTTTGATAATTGGTATTTTAAAGAATTAGAAAGTGATCAAGTAACCTATGTAATTCAATCAACTTTAAGTAAACAAACTAAAGGAATAATTAAAGTTGCAACATTTGTTTTAGAAAAAACGGGTAGTGGGAATTGTAATGCTAGCGTTGATATTAGTTTTGTAAATGAAAGCCGTAGTTGTGTTCATAGTGATAAATATTATTTTGATAAAGATGGCGATCAAACGGACTTAGCAGGCTGGGAAAATTCTTGTAATCCGCATTGTGAAGAAAAGGAAGGAATCTATTATAATAATGTTGGTCATCCTGTGGGTCAAACGGAATATGAAGAAGCTTGTAACCCCCATTGTGGAGAAAAAAATGGTCAATGGTATGATGATCATGGTCGGCCAGTAGGTAGTCAAAGCGAAATGGAAAGTATTTGTAATCCGCATTGTGAAGAAAAAAATGGACAATATTATGATCAAAATGGACATCCAGTTTCTGAAGATACCTATTATAATGACTGCAATCCGCATTGTAGATATGAAGGTGGAATTTATTATAACAGTGTAGGTAAACCAGTTTTACAAAATGAATATGAGTATGATTGTAATCCACATTGCCAACTAGAAGGCAGTCAATATTATGATAAAAATGGTCATCCAGTATCAAAAGATGATTATGACGAATCATGTAATCCGCACTGTGAACATCAAGATGGTAAATATTATGATGACCATGGTCATGAAACTGATGATTTAGGTTATACTAAAGCTTGTGAAGAACATACTTGCGAGACTTTAAGAGATGGGACTATGTATGACAATGAAGGAAATATTACTGAAGATTTGGCAACTTATGAAAACTTATGTAACCCTCATTGCCAAGAAAAAGGTGACAAATATTATAATGATGTTGGCCATCCCGTAGATAAAGAAGTTTATGAAGATGCCTGTAATCCTCACTGTACTAAAGAAAAAGACCAATGGTATGATGATAAAGGCCATCCGGTAGATGAAGCTGATTATCAACGTGCTTGTACTAATATTAAATGTAAGATATTAGCTGATGGAACTAAATACGATGATAAGGGCGAATTAACTAATGATTTAGGCTATACCAAAGCTTGTGAAGAACATCATTGTGAAACTCTAGAAGATGGAACTATGTATAATAAAGAAGGTAATGTGGTTACAAGTAAAGAAGATTATGAAAATTCATGTAATCCGCATTGTGAAGAAAAAGACGGTAAATATTATAATAAAGTAGGTCATCCTGTAGAAGAATCAGTCTATGAAAATGATTGCAATCCACATTGCGAAGAAAAAGATGGTAAACATTATAATAATGTCGGTCATCCAGTTGATAAAGATACTTTTGATGAAGAATGTAATCCTCACTGCGAACATCAAGGTGATAAATATTATGATGATCATGGTCATGTAACGGATGATTTAGGTTATACTAAAGCTTGTGAAGAACATACTTGCGAAACTTTAAGAGATGGAACAATGTATAATAAAAATGGCGAGATAGTAACGAAAAAAGAAGATTATGAAGAATCTTGTAATCCTCATTGTGAAGAAAAAGGGGGTATATATTACAATAATGTTGGCCATCCAGTAAGTCAAACAGTCTTTGAAGAAAATTGTAATCCACATTGTGATTATCATAACGGTATTTATTATAACCATGTTGGTCATCCTGTTGATCAAGATGCTTTTGATGAAGATTGTAATCCGCATTGTGTTTATGAAGATAAGACTTATTATGATGACCATGGTCATATAACTGATGATTTAGGTTACACTAAAGCTTGTGAAGACCATTATTGTGAAATTCTAAGAGATGGAACTATGTACAATAAAAATGGTGATATTGTTGAAGAATTAACCGAATATGAAGAATCATGTAATCCTAAATGTCAAAAGAAAGAAAATCAATGGTATGATAATCATGGCCATCCAGTAGATGAAGCCGATTATCAGCGGGCTTGTACGGATATTAGATGTAAGACTTTAGCAGATGGAACTAAATATGATATTAATGGTGATTTAACTAATGACTTAGGTTTTAAAAAATCTTGTCAAAAACATTATTGTGAAATATTAGAAGATGATACTAAATATGATAGAGAAGGAAATGAAACTGATGATTTAGGTTATACTAAGTCTTGTGAAGACCATTATTGTGAAATTCTAAAAGATGGAACAATGTATAATAAAGAAGGTCATGTTGTAACCAATGTTACTGAATATGAAGAATCATGTAATCCAAAATGTCAATTTGATAATGGAAAGTATTATGATAATCATGGTCATCCTGTAAATGAACAACAATTTGAAAATGCTTGTAATCCTCATTGCGAATATTCAAAAGGAAATTACTATAATGATGTTGGTCATATAGTTACTTTACCAGAATATGAAGAGTCATGTAATCCTCATTGTGAATATTCTGACGGTACTTATTATAATAGAGTAGGTCATCCGGTTATAGAAAGTGTTTTTGAAGAAGATTGTAATCCGCATTGTGCATATTTAAATAATCAATATTATAATAATGTTGGCCATCCAGTTAATGAACAACAATATGAAGAATCATGTAATCCGCATTGTGGTTTTTATAATAATAAGTATTATAATAATGTTGGTCATGAAGTAACTAAACAACAATATGAAGATGCTTGTAATCCGCACTGTGAATTAGAAGACGGTCATTATTATGATAAAAATGGTCATGTAGTTGATGAAGATGATTTTGAAAATGCTTGTAATCCTCATTGTAAATATGAACAAGATAAATACTATAATGATGTTGGTCATGTAGTTGATAAAAATGATTATGAAGAATCATGTAATCCAAAATGTTTGAATATTGATGATACCTATTATGATAATAAAGGCCATGAAGTAGATAGTGATACTTTTGAAGATGTATGTCATCCAAAATGTGTTTTTAGAAATAATAATTATTATGATAAAAATGGTAATGTAGTAGATAAAGATGCTTATGAATATTCATGTAATCCTCATTGTGATGAATATAATGGCAAATACTATAATGGAAAAGGTCATGAAGTAGGAGAACAAGAATATAAATATGCTTGTAATCCTCATTGTTCAATGAAAGATAATAAGTACTATGATCAAAATGGTAATGAAGTATTACAAGATGAATTTGATGAATTATGTAATCCACATTGCTTATTTTCTAATGACAAATATTATGATGACCATGGTCATGTTGTTGAAAAAGAAGATTTTGAAAGTATTTGTGAACCTAAATGTAAAATTATTAATGATGTTTATTATGATGATGAAGGTAAAGTAGTAAAAGAAATTGATTATCAAAAAAAATGTCAAGAAAATAAATGTATTACTTTAAGTGATGGAACAATGTATGATAGTGAAGGTAATATTGTTGATGAATTAGAATACACAAAATCTTGTGAAAAACATTTTTGTGAAGTTTTAAAAGATGATACAATTTATGGTGTAGATGGTTTAATAACTGATAAAAAAAATTTTAATATTTATTGTGTTAAACATTTTTGCGAACAATTTGATGATGTTTATTTTGATAAAAGTGGTAATATTGTTGACCAATATGCTTATTATGATAGTTGTAATCCTCATGCGATAGAAAATCCTCAAACTGGATTTAAAATGCCAATTTTATTAATTAGTATAAGTTTAATTGGTGGTTTTGGAATATTCTTCTATATTAAGAAGTTTAAGATTTTCCCAAAATTAAAATAGAGAGTTTTTAAAACTCTTTTTTTAGTGTATAATATTAGATATTAAGGAGCTGATTATATGTTTGAATATATGGGAGACCGTTTAGAAAAAGCTATTAAAAATATTAGAGGAATGGGTAGAATTACCGAAGAAAATATTAGTGATGCCATGCGCGAAATTAGAATGGCTTTATTAGAAGCAGATGTTAATTATCAAGTTGTTAAAGAATTTATTAGTAATGTTAAAGAAAAAGCTTTAGGTATGGATGTTGGCAAAAGTCTAAAACCTGATGAATTATTTATTAAATTAGTTAAAGATGAATTAGTAGAGCTATTAGGTAAAGAATATGTTCCTTTAGAGTTAAAAAGTAAACCAGCAATCATTATGCTAGTGGGACTTCAAGGTAGTGGTAAAACAACAACAATTGCTAAATTAGCTAACCATTTAAGAAAAAAAGAAAATAAAAAACCTTTAATGGTTGCCTGTGACATCTACCGTCCTGCCGCAATTGAACAATTACAAGAATTAGGAAAATCCTTAAACATGGAAGTATTTACTAAAGGCAAAGAAAATCCTGTTAAGATTGTAAATGAAGCTATAGAATATGCTAAAGAAAATTATTATGATACGATTTTAATTGATACAGCTGGACGTTTGCATATTGATGAAGTTTTAATGAAAGAATTAAAAGACATTATAGAAGTAAGTCATCCTGATGAAGTTATTTTAGTAATTGACGCCATGATGGGACAAGATGCTATTAATGTTATCAATGGTTTTAATGATGAGTTATCTTTAACAGGTTGTATCTTAACCAAATTAGATGGTAATACCAAAGGTGGTGTAGCCTTATCAGTTAGACATTTAACCAATATTCCTATTAAATTTGTTGGTGACAGTGAAAAATTAGATGGCTTAAAAGCATTTTATCCAGAACGCATGGCTGAGCGTATTTTAGATATGGGCGACATCATGAGTATTGCTGAAAAAGTTGAAGGTATTATTAGTGAAGATGAAGCATTAAAACAAGCTAAAAGAATGCAAAACGGTAAATTTGATTTAGAAGATTTTTTACAAACTTTTAAACAAATAAAAAAACTAGGACCATTAGAAAATATTATAAAATTACTTCCTCAAGCTAGAAAAATGGGGTTAAACAATATTCAAATAGATCCTAAACAAATGGCTCATGTTGAAGCAATAATTTTATCAATGACACCTTATGAAAGACGTCATCCTGATGTTTTAAAAGCAAGTAGAAAACAGCGAATTGCTAAAGGTTCAGGTAGAAGTGTAGAAGAAGTAAATCGTTTATTAAAACAATTTGAAGAAATGAAAAAAATGATGAAAATGATGCAAAATGGTAACATGAAAATGCCATTTTAAAATATTGATAAAAATCACTATGTTTCTTATATTTGACTTTATAAAAACATAGTTTTTTTATGGGAAGTTTTTTAAAATTTTATTTCAAATAAAATAGAAAATATATTAATAGTTTTCATAAAAAAAAATGACTACGGCTCCAACGGAACTAGGGCAATTTCTATAACTAAATAATACAATATTTTTAATAAATTGGCAAATTATTTTTGGTAAAATGTAGAATGATAATTCAACAGCATTCATTAAGAAAGTTCATTATAGCTTCAAGCAAAGTGAAATAAATTTCTTTAAGCAGATTACACGCGTATATCAAAAGTTAGATTAAATATATTCTATAGGAACCATATAATTGTCGTCGTCATAGGCAATAATATCTTTTGCCATACATAGGACTATACCGTTTCCCTTTTCTGGTTCAAAATTATTTGCTACATCAAAGTTTTTAATTGCATCTTTTCCTGGATTAGCGCTTTTTTTGATTTCTATAGGATAAATAACATTGTTATAGTTAATAAGTAAATCTATTTCTTTTTGATTATTGTCTCTATAATAATATAAATGTTTTCTAGCATCTTTTCCCTGATTTGTAAAAGATTTGATTATTTCATTTATCACATATGTTTCAAATATTGCTCCACTATATGCACTTTTTTCTAATGTTACATGGTCAATATAACCAGCTAAATAACAAGCAAGTCCTGTATCAGTAAAATATATTTTTTCTCTTTTTATAGCTCTACCCACACTATTATTCATATATGGTTGTAATAAAAAGATTATACCTGTATTTTTTAATGTTG
>CANQIN010000035.1 GCA_947623995.1 uncultured Bacilli bacterium
ATTTTTAAAATCTATTTCATATTCTTTAAAGGTTTCAAATAAAGTTTCTAAAGCTAATTGTTCAGTATTATTTTCTTCTGATAAATGCATTAAAATAATTTTTTTTGTATTATCACCAATTAATTTTGATAAATAAAAACTACTATCTTTATTCGATAAATGGCCAAGTGTTCCTACTATTCTTTGTTTAAGCCAAGTAGGATAACTGCCATTAAGAAGCATTTCTACATCATGATTGCTTTCAAACAAATAATAATCACAATTAGTTAAAGCTTTAAAATATTTATGATTTAAATAACCTGTATCGGTTAAAGAAACAATTTTTTCTTCACCAATTGTAATAATAAAATTTCTAGAATCAGTAACATCATGAGATGTATGAATCGAAGATACTTTAATATCACCTATGAAAAACTCTTCATCATAAATTACAACATTATCATAATCTTTTAGAAAATCTAAATCATAATATTGTTTTTCAGTTAAATACACCATTGGATGAAATTGATTTAAGAAAACTTTTAAGGCACTTGTGTGGTCTTTATGAGTATGACTAATAATTATTGCTTCAATATCACTAGCATTTTCATTTATTTCATTTAAATGTTCTTTAATGTATTTAGCATTTCTTCCTAAATCAATTAAGATTTTATGATTACCACTAGAAATAAAAGTTGAATTGCCATCACTACCACTTGCTAATACTACTACTTTCATCGGTATAAACTCCATGGATTAAATGGTGTCCCACCATGCATTGGTTCACCTTTATAAGTACCAAAATGTAAATGGGTTCCTGTTGATGAACCAGAGTTTCCCATTGCCCCAATAACTTGACCACGGCTTACTTTACTTCCTACGCCAACATTAACACTAGATAAATGGGCATAAATGATATCATAACCACTACCATGATTAATAATGATATAGTTACCATATCCACTACCACAAGAACTACCTAAATAACCATTTTTAGGACAACCAGTATTTACACTTACCACTGTTCCCTCACGAGCTGAATAAATTGGTGAGCCAAATCCAGTACCCGAAATATCTAAAGCATCATGATGTGATCCCCAACGGTTTTCATAATCAGTTGTAATAATATAAGGTTGATTAGTAGGCCAAGCCCAGTCAAGACCTGTATCAATATATTGTCCAGATATATAGGTTTTACGACCAACTTTCGTAATTTCATCAACTTTTTCTCTTAAAGTAACATAACTAATCATCGTTGTTTCTTGACTACGTTCACCATTTATTACCCTCATTTCTTGAGTAGTTCTAGCTTTTCCTAAAACCCCTGCTTGAGCAACAACACTTTCTCCATAATCTAAATTTTCATCAACTTCGGTCTTTTTTTCATAAGCAATATCAACATCTTCAGTTACTCTTACTTCTTCAACTAAATTCATAATCGGATCAATAATACTATTATTAATTTCTTCCCCAATATTTAAAACCGTATTTTCTCCTCTTAAAGAAGGATTAGCAATTAATAATTCTCTAACATTTAATTTACTAGCTTCAGCAATACTTTCAAGCGTATCTCCTACTTGAACTTTATAACCATTTTTTTTCTCAGTTGTACCATATAATAAATATTGACTTAATTCAGCTTTATCAGTATATATTTTATCTTTAACAGATACATAAGCTTTTTTAATAGATACTGATTCTTCAAAATACATATGTTTAATAATTGACCCAACATCTTTAATTTCTTCTTGAGTATTATTGATATAATTTCTATAATCATCTTCATCAACAAAAGTCTTAACCACATTTTCTAAAGCATCTTTAAATACTTGTTCATCTAAAACCTGAATTTTAGTTTTAACTTCCGGTGTATTTTCATCAGTACTTGGTTTCGTAATAGTTACAATATATCCTTCAATAGTAAAATCACTAGCATCTTGAATTTTTTTATAGATTTCATTTGCACTACTAATGTTTTCATCATAAGAAATATATTCTTCTATTTCAAATCCAGTAGGTGGATAAACATTTAAAACTTTATATTTGTCTTTAATATCTTGTTGTTCTTCATTAATTAAAGATAATAATTCTTCTTTATTATCAACTAAACCAATTTTTTTACCATCTAAATATACTTGATAAACATTTTTCGGATAAACTGCTTTTTGATGACTCATCGAACCTACACAAGCAAATAAAGTTAAAACCCCCACAATTCCAATAACAAGTTTTTCTTTTAACTTCATAATATAACCTTTCTAAAAAGTTTCTTCAACTTTTGTATAATTTTTAAAACAACTTTTATCTAATTCAAACAAAAGCTGAAATAATCCTGTACTACCTCGACGATGCTTAGCAATTATTAAATCAGTAGGTACAATATTTTGTTTATTATCAGCCGTTTTATTTTCAAAATAATCTTGACGATTTATAAACAATACTAAATCAGCATCTTGTTCAATAGAACCAGATTCTCTTAAATCTGCAAGACGTGGTTGATTGCTTTCTCTTCTCTCCGCATTACGTGATAGTTGAGCTAAAGCAATAACCGGTACTTTAAGTTCCATAGCCATGGTTTTAAAAGCTCTTGATATTTCACTTACTTCAACTTGTCTTGATTCAACCCGACCACCAGTCGTAACAAGTTGTAAGTAGTCGATGATTACTAAACCTAAACCTTCTGGTTTACTAGCAAGTCTACGACATTTAGCTTTAATTTCCGGAGCTGTAATTGAGGCATTATCTTCAATATAAATATTAGTTTCGGATAATTCACTCATTGCTTCATTATAACGTTTCCAATCATTATTATTTAACATACCCGTTTTTAATTTGTCACCTTCAATTTGCCCAACAGAACTAATCATTCGATTAACAAGTTGTTCAGCACTCATCTCTAAATTAAATATGGCAATAGCTTTTTTAGTAGTTGTAGCTGCATTACAAGCAAGATTAAGGGCAAAAGCCGTTTTACCCATACCAGGACGAGCCGCAATAATAATTAATTCGCCTTCATGTAGTCCAGCAGTTGCTTTATCTAAATCAATAAAACCAGTAGATAACCCCGTAACCGCATTTTTATTCTGAGCCATTAACTCTAAATTTTCTTGAGCAATTCTTAATGCTTCACTAATAGGTTTAAACTCTGATACTTCTCTAGTTCTAATAACATCTAAAAACTTTCTTTCACTATTATCTAATAATTTATTTAAATTATCTTCTTCATTATAAGTATTAGTTATTATATCAGTAGCCGTATTAATTAAATTTCTTCTTAAAGCTTTTTCTTTAACAATATCCATATAATAATCTAAATTAGCACTAGTAACAACTGAATCAATAACTTCCGTTAAATAATCAACACCACCAACACTAGTTAGATTCTTTTGTTTATCAAGCTCATTTTTAACAGTTGTTATATCTATTGGTGTATTACTTTTATAAAGTGACACTAAAGCATTAAATATTTTTTTATTAGCATCACTAAAAAACATATCTTCATTAATATTCTCAATAATTCTTTCCATTGAAATGTCATTTAAAAAAGCTACCCCTAATACAGACATTTCAGCTTCTAAATTATGAGGCATAACACGATTAGCCAAAATATCACCTACTTTCTTAATATAACTTTAATTTTAAAAGATACTTTCTTATGCAAAGAAACTAACACTTCATGAGTACCTAAACTAGATATTGATCCATCAATCTTAATACATTTTTTATCAATATCAAAACCCATCTTTTTTAATTCTTCACTAATTTGTTTACTAGATATAACTCCAAAAACTTTATCTTCTTTACCAGTTTTAACAACAAAACTAATTTCTTTATTTTCTAATTTATTCTTAATTTCATTTAAGCTTTTAACTAAAGCTTCTTCTTCTAACTCTTTCTTTTCAATAGCTATATCTAATACTTCTTTACTTCTTTTAGTAACCGGAACAGCTAAATTATTTTTAATCAAATAATTTCTAGCATAACCATCACTAACATCAATAATATCATCTTTTTTACCCTGTTTTTTAACATCTTTTAAAAGAATAACTTTCATTAAATCACCTTCAATTTCAGTATATTTATTATAACAAAATAACAAGCAAAAAAAAAGAGATTATCATTACTATAAACTATTATCCTTCATTATCTATTTCATTTTGTTTTTGTCATCATCTTTATAGAATACAAAATAAATTTCACTATTAAATCAATATTTTTCATAATAATATTGATTATTTTTTTGATTATTTCTTAACTTTAAGTTCATATTTTTTTTACAACTTATTTCATCTCTATTAATTAAAGCATATTTTTCTTTATATAAATTTTTCTTAATTTTTAATAATTTTGCTTGATTAAATTTTCTAATTGCTTTTATATTAGGATATTCCCCATTAAAATCTCTTAAATAAGCATCTACATTAACTAATCTATTTTCATCAACATCCATTATTTTAATAATACAATAATTAGCATTTTCTAAATTAATAATAGAATAGTATTTAAATCCTCTATCTTCCCATTTTCTAATATTAAATATACCATTTGTATAAGCGCTTTTAAGAATAGTAGATTTTTTATTTTTATCAGTTAATTTAATAATATTTTTTAAATAATTATTGGGCATAAAAGAAATATTCTTAACATTTAAATCTTTTAAAGCAATTATTTGTTCATAAAAATATGCTTTTTTATAATTGTTATCACAATTAATATTATAAATAGCATTTATTAAACTTAATGCTTCTTCTTTACTGATAATATATCCTTTTTGTTTTAAAAATTTAATTAAACTAATAATATTTTTTTCTTTTTCACTACCATTAGATATATTAAGTTTTTGAACAAATTCAGCAATATTAACCCATATATTAATTGATACTAATTTATCTAAAACTAACTTATTCATCAAAACTATACCCTATATCATCTATAAACCAATTATCATCTTCATTTACTAAAACAAACTTATATTCATCATCACGTCTACATACATTATTATCATCACAATTTTTTAATCTAATAATACTTTCAATTTTTTCATCACTAGCAAATGTAGGATAAATTTCTTTATCTAAAAAATTAAATATTGCTATAGCACTATTAGAATGCAAAGGCGTAAATTCTTCTTTACTAACTTTATAATACATAGTATTTCCATCTACTTTTATAAATTCAAAATTAGAAGTTAATTTATCAAATAAATCTGTTGTTACTAGTAATCTTAAATTATCAGTAAACTCATTAGTTAATGCCATATATTTTTCATCATCTTCTTTAGTAAAAGATGAATCAATATCACTTATATTATAATATGGAATTGGATTAAAAAAACTAATTATATCATCTCTTTTACTTTCAATAATTTTTTTAATATCATCTTCTTCTAATAAAGATTCATTAACAAAATTATACTTTTTTTCCTCTACTGGTTTTTCTGGCTCTCTTAAATCAATATTTTCACCTTTAAAATTAAATTGTAAAATAACTGAAACAACAAAACCAAGTATTATAACTGCCAATAAAATCAAAATATAAGGTATTATTTTTTTAATCTTCGCTTTCATTTTCATCTTCCTTTACTATTAATTTAATTTTTTTCTTTATTCTTTGTATTGTATTATCAATTTGTTTAGCACTTTTGTCAAGTTTTTTAGCAATTTCTAAATAATTTATACCTTCAATCAAATATTCATATACCTGATATTCAAAATCCGATAAAATATACTTTATTTTAATTTTAATTTGCTTTAAATATTCTTCTTCACTAAATTTAATTAAAGGATCAGCATCATTATCAGGTAAAATATCTTTTAATAAAATTCCAGAATTACTATATTCATACTCTAATGATAAATTTTCTTTATTTATTTTATTTTTATACCTTTTAGCACTTTTAATAACTTTAATTAATCTTCTTTCTACACATAAACTTACAAAAGTTTTTAAGCCTGCATCTTTTTTTTCATCATAGGTTTTAATTGCATTGGAATAAGCAAGTAAAGCTTCTTGTTCAAAATCTTTTGGATCTATTCCATAATTTATAGCTGCATTTAAATATTTTTTTATCATAAAATTAATTTGCGGTTCACAATATTCATATAATTTTTTTTGAACTTCTTCATTACTTTCACAAACCATACTATATAATTCTTTTTCTTCTACATTATTGTACTTCATAAATCCCCCATTTGATATATTAATAAAGCAGCCGCAACAGAAGCATTTAAACTATTTACTTGACCTTTCATCGGTATTTTAACTAACTCATCACAAGTCTTTAAAACAAGTGGACTAATACCTTTACCTTCATTACCAATAATTAAAACTTTTTTAGGTGCATAATTACACTCACGATAATCAATACCAGACATAATTGAACCATACACAAAATAATCAGCTTTTTTTAATTTTTTAATCGTATCAACTAAATTCGTAACTTTACATATTTTTATATTTTCAGTGGTACCAACACTTGTTTTAATTACAACATCATTTACACTTACACTTCGATCTTTAGGAATAATAATACCCTTTACACCAGCAGCTTCACAAGTTCTAATAATAGCCCCAAAATTATGTGGATCTTCTAAATGATCAAGAATAACAATAAAATCTAAATTCATTAATTCTTCAAAAGTAGAATATTCATAATCATCTCTTAAAATAACAACACCTTGATGATTACCATTACATTTTTTATTTAAAACATCAATAGGCAATAAATCATAATGAAGATGATTTTTTTCTAAATATTCGATAACACTTTTATCTTTTAGGGTTTTACTAACATATACTTTTTTAATAAGTTTTGGATTTGTACTAAATAAAACATTTTTACCATAAGAAAGCATATAACCACCATAACAATTATACAATAAAAAAAGGTGTCATGCAATGATTTGAAACATGCATAAAAACACAAAAAAGTTTACTTAGTTTATGGATAAAACAAAAGGTGAGTTTATATTTCCAGTTCCATCTACAATTTTAGTAGAAGTTGTTAAATATAGAGTTGGCCACACCTCATATGCACCAAGAATATAGTCACCATCGAAAGAAACATCTCCAAAATCCCTTATATAAAATGCATCAATTGAAAGAGTAGAAATCGGTGATAGAGTCCATGAATTATTATTTGTTTTTAACCAATCATTTGTGTTACAATTGCTTTCATTATAATCACCTAAACCCTTGGTTAAACAATTATTTCTTACTTCTCCTCCTACGGCATATCCATAATCACTTGGATAAATTAAACCTATTCCATTATGTTTTTCTCCTACATCTGTTTCACTACTCCATTCTATTGGGTACAGTTCATTATATACTGTGCTTCCTCTCTCTTTTTCATAAAATTGTTTGGCTGTTATTTCAGATGTATTCCAACCACCTATATTCCAAATTGCCTCTTTATCTATCATATTTCTTGATGCTGCATCTAAGCCTTTTGGCAATATTGTTCCTGTATTAAAATCACACGTTTCTTGTGATGCTCTATTTCCATTACTTCCTGTATAACATTCTCCTGTACTACTTTCATAATATATTCCATTTAACATATCTTTTAATTTACTTGTTGTCCAATTATTTGTATATCCTGATGGTCTATCCCATGCATAGTTTCCAAATGCTTTTTGGTCTTTTACACCATCTGTTCTTACTATTTTTACTCTTTGTTCTACACTATCTCCTGCTTTTACATTTACTAAGCCTATTATCCGCCATATCTCATTATTAAATTCGACATAGTTATCTGGATCTACTCCAGCATATCGATATTCTGTCTTATTCCATTCTTGTCCTAATTCTTCTAAATCTTCATGAGTGACGGCATATAATCCATCGCCAGTTCCCACAACAGGAACTAGCATTCCTCCTAATTCTACACCTATTTGTTCTTTAAAATATAAGCTACATTTAGTTTTATTTTTACTTAATTTTTTTACCATTGGCCCCCATTCTTCACTATTCCATTCGATACTTGCACCATTATCACATTCACCATGGTCAAACGCTAAATTTTCTTCATTACCTTTCTGGGGCATTTCGTCTAATTGCTCATCACCTTTATAAAAAGCAAAATAAATATCACTATTGCCAAAATAATCTACTTTGCCTTTCATCATTGGAAATTCTGCATTTTCTGTAAAAGACGCAAAGGTTTTATATAAAAGGAATGATACACTTATTAACACAATTGTTCCTAAACTAATGATGATTGTTTTTCTTCTTTTAACACTTTTATCAACATACTTTTCTAGCTTCATTTTATCACTCTATTCTTAGAATAATTATAACTCTTAACCCCCCCCCCTATGTCAAGTCAAAAAAAAGCAAAATAGAAATTATTTTTCTTCTTGCTCTTCATCTTTTTCTTTTTCATTTTTATCAATTAGTTTACCATTTTTAACAACTTGATCTATTTCTTCTTTAGTAATTGTTTCTTTCTCAATTAAAGTATTTGCTAATTGCATTACTAATTTCTTATTTTCTTTTAAGATTTTCTTAGCATTTTCGTAACATTCATTAATAATTTTTCTTGAAGCTTGGTCAATTTCTAAAGCAACTTGATCAGAATAGTTTTTAGTCTTATTATAATCTCTTCCTAAGAAAACATTCTCACTAGAAGATTCATAACGCATAGGTCCTAAATCAGACATACCATATTCAGTTACCATGCTTCTTGCTAGTTCAGTTGCCCTTTTAAAGTCATCACTAGCCCCAGTTGTAATATCATCTAAGAATAATTCTTCACTAGCTCGTCCAGCTAAGGTACTAGTTATCATAGCAATCATTTCACGTCTTGTATAACGAGTAATATTGTCTTCTTTTGGTGTATATGCTGTATATCCACCAGCCATACCACGAGGTATAATTGTAATTTTTTGAACTTCCATTGCATCTTTTAATTTTAAGCCAATAACCGCATGACCAGATTCATGAACAGCAGTTAACCACTTAACATTGTCACTTACTTTTCTAGAAACTTTAGCAGGTCCCATTAATACTCGGTCTGTAGCTTCATCAATATCTTTAATTGTAATATTATCTTGATTTTTTCTAACTGCTAGCAAAGCAGCTTCATTTAGTAAGTTTTCTAAATCAGCTCCACTAAAACCAGATGTTCTTCTACTAATACTTTTTAAATCAACATCACTGGCTAAAATTTTATCTCTTGCATGAACCTTTAATATTGCTTCACGTTCTTCTGTATCAGGTAAACTAACAGTTACTTGTCTATCAAATCTTCCTGGACGAAGTAAAGCTGGATCTAAAACATCAGGTCTATTTGTAGCAGCGATAATTATGATACCTTCATTAGCCCCAAAGCCATCCATTTCTGTTAATAATTGGTTAAGAGTTTGTTCACGTTCATCATGTCCTCCCCCAATTCCAGAACCTCTTTGACGTCCAACAGCATCAATTTCATCAATAAATATCAAACATGGGGCATTTCTTTTAGCTTCTTTAAACATATCACGAACTCTTGATGCTCCAACACCAACAAATAATTCTACGAAATCAGAACCACTTATAAAATAAAATGGTACATTAGCTTCTCCTGCTACAGCTTTAGCAAGTAAAGTTTTACCAGTTCCTGGAGGCCCAACTAAAAGAACACCTTTAGGAATTCTAGCCCCAAGTTTTTGAAATTTCTTTGGACTTTTTAAGAAATCTATTAACTCAGCAACTTCTTCTTTTTCTTCTTTTAAACCAGCAACATCACTAAATCTTACTTTACCACCATTTTCACTTAACTTAGCTCTACTCTTACCAAAATCCATAGATCCTTTATTAGTATTAGCCATCTTAACAAAGATAAAGTAAGTTGCTCCAACTAATATAACTAAAGGTAAAATATTAATAATTATATATACCCAAGATACTTTACCTGGATCAGCATTAGTTTCATATACTTTTAAATTATTAGCTTCAGCATATTTAACTATACTATTTAATTCTGCATCTACTACTTTAGCTTTAAATTTTTCATTTTCATTATAACTAGATAATTTACCTTCAACATAATAAATACTTTCTTCAGCACTAGGAGTAATAGATATTTCTGTAACACTTTTATTAGCTATTTCCGTCATTAATTCTCCAGTTGTAATTTCTTTAGTTATTGTTCTTCCCATATTTAAAACATTTAATATTACAAATATTACTAATATTAAAATTAAATAAGGAAATAAATTTTTAATTGTATTTGTATTATTTGTTTTTTTCATCTTTTAATTCCTTTCTTTCGTATTCATATATTATATCACACTTTTCATAATTGTCTAAATCATATTTAGATTTTTTTATTCCTAATATCCACAATACTTTACCATCACTATCGACCATAATCGGAATCTCATCTTTTTTACTAGGTAAAACATGTTCATCAATCATAATATCTTTAACTTTTTTACTGCCATTTAAATTCTTAACTTCCATTTTCATCCCATCTTCTCTATTAGTAATATAAAGTGGTAATGAAACATCTTTTAAACTTAAATGAATCTCATAATTACTTTTCTCACTATAATTATTTTTTTTTACTAAAATCCCTTCTTTTAACTCTAAATTATCTCTACACTCTAATTTAAAATTATCAATAATCTTTCTCTTAATTATTCTAAATTTATCTTTATTTACTTCAATTAAATAAGAATTAGGTAATTCTAAAACATTTCTCTTTTTAGAATTTTTTAAATAACTTATCATTCTTTCATATGTTTTAGAATTAAGTTTAATTACATCTTTTCCATAAATTAATTTTAATTTTCTTTTTAAATATTCTTTTTTTAAAAAATCACTTAATTTATTAAATTCATTTAAACAAATAAAACCATCATTACAAATCTTCTTATCAATTAAATCTAATTCTTCATTAAGATATTTTATTACTTCTTCTAATTCTTTACTAAATTTTAAAAATTTTTCTAAAACATGTTCATTTTCTTCTTTTAAAACCGGTACTATATTCTTTCTAATTCTATTTCTTAAATGATTTTCCTCATAATTAGTATAATCAATTCTATAAGAAATATTTTTATTTTTTAATTTTTCTAATATTTCTTCTTTAGATATTTCTAATAATGGTCTTTTAAAGATAATTCCATTAATTTTTTGAATACTCTTAATTCCAACTATACTATCTAATGTACTTCCTCTTATTATTTTCATTAAAATGGTTTCTATTAAATCATCAGCATGATGAGCTGTAACAACATAATCATAATGATATTTTAAAATTAATGATTTAAAAAATTCAATTCTAATTTCTCTTGCTTCTTCTTCGGTAAAATGTCCTTTAGAATATTTATCTATTTTATATACTTCACATATAATATTATTTTTTAAGCAAAATTCTTTAACAAATTTTTCTTCTTCTTCACATTCTTTTCTAGTTCCATGATTTACATGAGCAACAATTAAAGAAAGTTTTTTTTCTTTTTGTTCATTTATTAATTCATTTAATAAATACATAGAATCAGGTCCACCAGAAGTTGCTACAATAATTTTATCATTTTTATTAATTAAATCTAACATGAGCATAACTCCTTTAAAAACAATCTTATTTTAGCAAGGAATATTATTCTATTCAAGTAATATTTAAAAAAACTTAACAATCTAACAATTTGTTAAGCTTCTAAGACAAATGGATTATCTATTGTTCCATTTCCATTTATTATTTTAACATTTGATTTTAAATATATTGTTGGCCAAACTCCAAGACTATAAAATGGAGAACCACCAGATACTTTACCACTATAATCAATATAATATGTTAAATAATCTAATTCAACAAATCTTGATATCAATGGAGAGATAAACCAAATACTTGCTAATTTAGGATTTAACCAATCATTATTATAACAATCATCTTTTCGATAATCATTTCCTTCTGGGCTAGAATCTAATAATTGTTTTGATAAACATATTTTACGATTAGTTCCACCAACGGCATAGCCGTAATCTGAAGGGTACATTAAACCGATACCATTATGATATTCGATATCATTAGTTTTTTTCCATTCGCTTGGATGATTGTCATATGTCATAGTTCCACGCTCTTTTTCATATGTTATTTTTGTTAAAGTCTCAGATGTGTTCCATCCACCTATATTCCAAATGATGTCTTTGTTTATCATACTTCTTGCCTGTTCATTTAATCCTTTTGGCACGCCAGTTTCTTGGGTAAAATTACATTCTATTGGATTCCCATTATTTTCTTGCTTATAACAATTACCTATTCCACTATTATAATATATTCCATTTAACATATCCTTCATTGTAGAATCTATCCATTTACTTTCACTTCTATCACCATTATAATCAAAACTGTAATTTCCAAAATCGTTTTGACCAGATATTCCATCTTGTCTTATTATTTTTAAATGACTACCAGTTATTTCACTTCCATCTTCTTGTTCGCTTCTTATATTATTCATAACTCCAATAATCCGCCATTTTTCTCCATTAAATAATACATAATTATTTGGATTAGACCCAATATATCTTAAATTATTATCATCGGTTCCTAATTCTTCTCCTAAACTTTCT